>JBKPMA010000194.1:0-10279 GCA_046731935.1 Acidobacteriota bacterium | reverse complement strand
GCCTTTGTCAGGGTGCACGTGGAACGACGGCGTCTTCTCTCCGTGGAACGGACACAGCCCCTAGTAGATCGCACAGACGCGCCGCAGCGACACATGGTCCTGCACCACGCGCACGATGTCGGCTTGCAGCCGCACATCGTCGATGAAGGACTGAGGGAACAGGGGCATAGGGCTGTCTTCGGGCTCTGTCGGACTCGTATTCGGATTCGGGCTCGTGTTCGTGTTCGGAACAGTCACAGTCGCGTTCGTGCGGTTCGTCTCTCTCGAACACGAATACGAACACGAAGTCGCCGCGCGCAGTTCTTATTCCTTGAGCTCGACCACCGTCACCCCGCCGCCGCCCTGGTTCGGCGGAGCGGTATGAAAGCTTTCGACCTGGGGATGATCCTTCAAGAGCGTGGCGATCGCACGCCGAAGTTGACCTGTCCCGTGGCCGTGGACGACGCGAATCGTCTTCTGGTCGGTGACCAGGGTTTCATCCAGAAACCGTTCGGTGCGATCGATCGCCTCATCCACCGAGCACCCGATCACATTCAGCTCGCTCAGCAGCCCTTCCCGCGGCTGCAGCGTGACGTTCACTCGCACGGACGCTGGCGTGTTGGCTGGGCGTCCGGGGCCGGCCAGCAGCCGAAGGTCTGAGACATCGGCACGCATCCGTTTGCCGCGGACGTCGATCTCCGCCTGCTTGCCAGACGTCGAGACGATCACACCTTCGAGTCCGAATCCCCCGACAGCGACACGGTCTCCGACCGCCACGGGACGCGCCGGAGGCGCCTCCACCGGCGGCGCTGGAGCGTCCACATCGGCGCGGAGGCGCTGTGCGACTTCGTCAATCGCCGACTGCGCCTGCACGCGTGCGGCGCCTGCATCTCCGGTCGTGAGCCGCGGCGCCGCCTGCTGGCTCGTGACTCGCGTGACCAGCACCGAGGTTCGCTTCTTCAGATCGTCCACGACCGCGTCGATCTCGCGACGCGCCTCGCGGACGCGCTCGTCCAGCCGCTGCCCCAGCTTGCGCCGGAATTGCTCCTCGCGTTCGCGCAGCGCAGACTCGCGTGCATGCAGATCTCCTTCCGCGGCACGCAGCGTCTGGCGCTCGCGTTCAACCGCCGCGCGATCGCGCTGCAGCTGTCGAAGCCCCTCGTCGACGCGCGCGAGATGATCCTGCAGCTGCGCATCCTTGACGTCCACCTGCTGACGCGCGGTCTGGATGATCGAAGGCGCCAGGCCGAGTCGTGCGGCGACTTCGAGCGCGAGACTCCGACCCGGCGTGCCGTAATTCAACCGGTACGTGGGACGGAAACCGTCGGGGTCGAATCCAAACGCGGCGCAGGTGACCCCGGCCGTCGTGGACGCGTATGTCTTCAGTGCGTCGTAGTGCGTCGTGCCAAGCACGAGCGCGCCGCGGCTCCTGAAGTGCTCGACGATCGCAATGCCGAGCGCGCCGCCTTCCGTCGGATCCGTCCCGGCACCGATCTCATCGAGCAGCACGAGCGCGGGCCGCTGCAGATCGCGATCCATCGCC
This sequence comes from Acidobacteriota bacterium, assembly GCA_046731935.1. GTDB lineage: Bacteria > Acidobacteriota > Vicinamibacteria > Vicinamibacterales > JAENWD01 > CAVUPP01. The sequence goes on along the minus strand of JBKPMA010000194.1, from coordinate 8,757 downwards.
GCGATGTTCCGAACGTGCCAGGAGAACGTGCTGAGGCTCGCCGCAATCGACTGTTCGTCACCGATGTCTGCAAAAATCGTCCGGAATACCGGTAGCGTCGAGCCTGGCTCCGCCGGCACGTGAAGTCCGCTCTGTGCCATCAAGGCGAGCAATCCGGCGGTCTTGAGCGCCACCGTCTTGCCGCCTGTATTCGGACCCGTGATGAGGAGTGCCGTCGCAGGGGGTTCGAGCGTGATGTCGACCGGGACCGGCGCAGCGGGCAAATCGTCGACCGCATCCGAGTAGCGCGACACCACGCCGCGCATGAGGAGCGGATGCCGCGCCCCGATGAGCACGAGCCGGCCGTCTTGCGCGAGCGCGGGCGCGTGCGATCCCGTCACTTCGGCGAGCCGCGCTTTTGCCTGCAGCACGTCGAGCTCCGTCGCGACCTCCGTGCTGCGCGCAAGGTCTTCCGATCGACTCCGGAAGCGTTCCGTCAGCGCCAGCAGAATGCGCCGGACCTCTTCAGCCTCTTCTTCTTCGATTGCAACGATGTCGTTGTTGACCTCGACGGTGCCCAGCGGTTCCACAAATAGCGTGGCGCCGCTGGCGGAGCTGCCGTGCACGATGCCCGGGACCGAGCTCCGGTGCTCGGCACGCACGAGAATCACGAAGCGCCCGTTGCGCTCCGTGACCACCTGCTCTTGCAGATACTTCGCGGTCTCGCGCCCTCTGAGGTACGACTCGAGAGTGCTGCGAAGCCGTGACCGCTGTTTCCGAAGCCGGTCCCTCAGTCCTTGGAGCGCCGGGCTCGCGTGATCAAGCACGTCGCCGGCGTCGCCGATCTTTCGACGCACGTCGCCGATCTCATCTGCGAACGAGGCCAGAGGCTCGACGATGCCGCGCAGGCGCGGGAACGTGCCGGGCGCCCGGCGAACTGCGGCTCCCGCCGCCTCGATCGACTCGAGGAAGACCGCGAGCGCGAGCAGCCGCGTAGGTTCGAGGAATCGCCCATCGATCCGCAGCGCGGCGAGCAAATCTTCGAGATCGTCCGGCGCACGGAGCGGAAATGGCGGCTGGCTTTCGAGATATCGGACCGCCTCCGTCGTCGTCTGCAGCGCGTCCTGCACGCGGCGCGCATCAACGAGCGGCGACAGCGTTTCGAGCCGCGCAGCCCCCAGCGGGGTCAGCGCGAAACTCCGCAGCGCTGCCGTGACGCGGTCGAATTCAAGTGCCCGAAGGGCGCCAAGGTTCATGCCGCAGGAATACCGAGCTTTCAGTCGCAGGAAGAATGGGACGATGGAAGGCGTCCGCCCTGGACGGGAGCGGCCATCCAGAACGGCAACCTCCAACTATACTCTCGCAGGCTCTATGCGTCAATGGCCCGAATCGCAATCCGTCGGGCTGAACGCTGCCTGGGCTGGTACAATGGCTGGCCTGTCGGGTTTGATTGACTCTTGAAGCATTTGACGGCCCTCCTGCGGCGAGTGTCGCCGTGACTTCTCACGATCAGGTCGCCAATGAGCGCGACATACCGGACCCCGGGGGCGAGAGCAGCCCGGGTTGGCTCTGGTTTGTCGCGTGGAGCGCGGCGTACTTCGCCGTCGGCATCTTTGGCTTGAGCTCGGTCTATCGCACGGCGCCGGTCGCCCCCGTCGTGCTGACCTCCGGCGTCCTGCTGGCCGCCCTTCTTCTCACACCGCGTTCAGCTCGACTGCGGATGGCCCTGCTGCTCGGCGCCACCGACTTCGTCGTGGACCGCCTCTTTGGCAGCTGGGGGCCAATCGCGCACGCCGTCATTGCGCTGATCCTCGTGTTCGAAGCGTGGGTGGCCGTGATGGTCGCGGAGCGGTTGGGAGGGCGCCGCGTCGCCATGGTCGGTCACCTCCGCGACGTCACGTCTCTTCTCGTCGGCGCCATCGTCGGATCCGTCGCGGGTGCGCTGCTCGGGGCCCTCGTCCTCGTGAGCCTTGCGCACACGAATTTCACCTCGGCGTTCATTCAGTGGTGGGCGCCCGACTTCGTCGCATATACGACTGTCGCTCCGGCGTTGCTGACAGCGGCCGCTGCCTTCGAATCGCGCGTGGCCTTGAGTCTCGCGCGCCGAGCCGAGTTCCTCCTCCTGCTCTCCCTGACGTGGGTGGGCTGTTGGTACGTCCAGACAGGGTGGGCCACGATCAGTGGTCCGCAGGCGCCGTTGACCGTTGCGGTGCTCCCGCTGCTCGGCTGGGCGGCGGTGCGGTTGGGCACGCTCGGCACCACGTGGACGACGCTGTTGATGGGTGGCTTGAGCGTGTTCTACACACTCGAGGGCGGCACCCTCTTCAGCCGGTTGACCCCCTCGCTGGTGGGACAGCTGCTCTGGACGCAGGTGTTCGTCGTCACAGTCGGCGTGTCGATGCTTGCGCTCGCGGCCGCGCTCGCCGAGCGTCAGTCAAGTCTTGCCGCCGCCGCTGCTGCACTCGACGAGAGCCGCCGCTCGGCCGAACGGTTCCGCGCGTTCTTCGACGGCACGTCTGAAATGATTGCCGTCGTCGATCGCGAGCTGCATCTCGTGATGTGCACCTCCGCCTGGTCGGACGGCTACCGCGAGTGGTTCGGGAGGTCCCCGCGGCTTGGCGCGCGGCTCGACATGGCGGAGCTCGGCGAAGCCCGCAGTGCGTCGCGCGAGGTGGCCAACGGCTGGCGCCGCGCGCTCAACGGTGAACGTGTGGCGCTCGAGCAACGCGTGACACCGCGCGGACGGCCCGACGCCGAGATCGAGCGTCTGTTCGTACCGCTGCGTGATACGACCGGCGAAATCATCGGTGCAACGGAGAGCGTGCGCGACGTGGCCGAGATCCGGCAGCGGCAGGCCAGCGAGGCGCGCGCGCGCCGCCTCGAGAGCATTGGCCAGCTCGCGGGTGGGGTCGCCCACGACTTCAACAACATCGTGTCGGCGATCCTCGGATACGCGGAAGTGGTGGATCAGAGCCTCACCACCGAGGATCCGCTGCATGCCGACATCGCGGAAATCACGCGCGCCGGCGAACGCGCGGCACGGCTTACCAGCCAACTGCTCGCGTACGCACGTCGTCAGGTCATCGAGCCGCGTGTGGTGCACCTGCCGTCCCTGCTGTCGGGACTCGAACCGATGCTGAACACGCTGCTCGGTGAGCACGTCACGGTCCGCTGGATCCTGTCGCCCGGCACCAAAGCCGTTCGCGCCGATCCAGGACAACTGGAACAGGTGGTCGTGAATCTCGCGATCAACGCGCGCGACGCCATGCCTGATGGCGGCCGCCTGACGATCGAATGCGATAACGTCACGCTCGACGAGCAGCACCGAGCCCGCACGCTTCCCGCCGGTGACTACGTGGCGATTACGGTGTCGGATACGGGCGAGGGCATGCCCCCCGAGATCCGCGACCGGGTGTTCGAGCCGTTCTTCACCACCAAGGGCACGGGACGAGGGACCGGCCTGGGGTTGGCAACCGCCGAGGGCATCATTACCCAGGCGGGTGGCGCGATCGTCGTCGAGAGTGCGGTGGGTGCAGGCGCGACATTCACCGTGTACTTGCCACAGACGAGTGCAGCAGAGGTGTCAGTACCACCGCCGGCGCCGCCGGCCGATCTCCGCGGCACCGAGCGCATCCTGCTCGTCGAAGACGACGACGCCCTGCGCGCGCTGTCAGCGAGAGTACTGCGCGACCAGGGTTACACGGTTGTCGAAGCGGCTGCGGCCGGTGAGGCCACGGCGTTGGACGACGAGACGCTGCAATCCTTCGCGCTGTTGTTGAGCGATGTGGTGTTGCCGGATGGAAACGGCGCGGTGACAGCGGAACGCCTGTCCGAACGGCATCGCGGTCTTCGCGTGCTCTTCATGTCCGGCTACATCGAGAACAGCGCGCAGAAGGGATTGTTGGCCGCCGCGCCGCTGCTCGCGAAGCCGTTCCCTCCGGATGCGCTGCTGCGGCGCGTGCGTGCGACGCTCGACGCCGGGCCGGCTACTCGAGGTGATTGATCAAGCTGGCGATGCAGCCGGCGCCGAAGCCGTTGTCGATGTTCACGACCGAGACTCCGTTGGCACAGCTGTTCAGCATGCCGAGGAGTGCCGCGAGTCCGCCGAAGCTCGCGCCGTAGCCAATGCTCGTCGGCACGGCAATGACGGGCACGCGAACCAGCCCGGCCACGACGCTCGGCAGGGCGCCTTCCATACCTGCAGCGACGACAATGACCCGAGCAATAACCAGCCGTGACTGTTCGCGAAGCAGACGGTGCAGTCCGGCCACTCCGACGTCGTACAGACGATCCACGGTGTTGCCCATTACCTCGGCCGTGACTGCCGCCTCCTCAGCGACGGGAAGGTCGGAGGTGCCTGCGGCCGCAATTAACACGGTACCTCTCCCGGGCGGAATGTCGTTCTGCCGCAAGGTGATAGCCCTTGCGACGTCGTGATAGACCGCATGCGGGACGACCCTCACGACTTCGTCGTACGCGGCGCGATCGGCGCGCGTGACGAGCAGGCTTTGGCCCCGGGCCACGATGCGCTCAGCAATACCTGCGATTTGGGCCGAGGTTTTGCCTAAGCCCAGTACAACTTCGGGGAAGCCCTGGCGGAGAGCGCGCTGGTGATCGACCCGCGCATATCCAAGATCCTCGACGGGGAGGGCACGGAGACGGGCGGAGAGCGAGGCCTCGGCGGCGGCCGGTGTGAGTTCGCCGTTGGCCACCTGCTCGAGCAGTTCACGGAGCTCAGGACCGATCATGCGCGCAAATCTCCGTCTTTATTGGGGTTCTTTGACGGCAACCGGCCCAACAGTATAATCATGCAACTGCTTCTCCCGGACGTGTACCGAACGCAATGACGCCTCTTGAAACGCTCATACTCGCCTCGTACTTCTTCATTCTGATCATTCTCGCCGTCTACGGCTGGCATCGGTACTACCTTGTGTATGTCTATATGAAACACAAGGACCGCGTGCCCACCGCTGCCGGTCATTTTTACAACCTGCCGGTCGTTACGGTACAGCTGCCCATCTACAACGAGATGTACGTCGTGGATCGGCTGATCGATGCGGTCTGCGAGTTCGACTATCCCCGCGATCGCTTCGAAGTTCAGGTCCTCGACGATTCGATCGACGAGACCCAGAGCGTGGCCCAGCTCGCCGTGCGCCGCGCCGCGCTTCGCGGCGTGGACATCAAGTACGTCCACCGCGCCGATCGCAGCGGATACAAGGCCGGCGCGCTCGAAGCGGGTATGCGCGAAGCACGCGGCGAGTTCATCGCGATCTTCGACGCGGACTTCATTCCAGCACCCGATTTCCTGCAGCGCACCATTCACCACTTCACCGACCCCAAGGTCGGCATGGTGCAGGCGCGCTGGGGCCACATCAACCAGGATTATTCGCTGCTGACGCGAATCCAGTCGATCCTGCTCGACGGGCACTTCGTCCTCGAGCACGGCGGGCGGAACCGCGCGCAGCACTTCTTCAACTTCAACGGTACGGCCGGTATGTGGCGCCGGGCGGCGATCGACGATGCGGGCGGCTGGCAGCACGACACGCTGACCGAGGATCTGGATCTCAGCTACCGCGCGCAGCTGCGCGGCTGGAAGTTCCACTTCCTGCCCGACGTCATCTCGCCTGCGGAGGTGCCGGTCGAGATGAACGCGTTCAAGTCGCAGCAGCATCGCTGGGCGAAGGGCTCGATTCAGACCTGCATGAAGCTGCTGCCTCGGATCCTCAGCTCCGACCAGCCGCTCGGCGTGAAGGCGGAAGCGTTCTTCCACCTGACGGCGAACTTCAACTACGTGCTGATGGTGCTGCTCTCGATCCTGATGTTCCCGTCGATGGTCATCCGCTACAACATGGGATGGTCGGAGATGCTGCTCATCGACGTGCCGCTGTTCTTCGCGGCGACGATGTCGGTGGCGAACTTCTACATGGTGTGTCAGCGCGAGATCTACAAGGAACAGTGGATCACGCGATTGAAGTACCTGCCGCTCCTGATGTCGATCGGTATCGGCCTCGCCGTGAACAACACGCGGGCTGTCTTCGAGGCGGTCTCTGGCAAGCAGACCGAATTTGCCCGCACGCCGAAGTACCGTATCGAGCAGGATTCGGACGAATGGATTGGCAAGCGGTACCGACAGGCGAGCCTGGTGCAGCCGAGTATCGAGCTGGCACTCGGACTGTATTTCACATTCACGGTCTTCTACGCGCTGTCGAACCGCATCTACGGCACGCTGCCGTTCCTGGTGCTGTTCCAGGTCGGGTTCCTGTACACCGGCCTCCTCTCGATCGTGCAGCAGTTCGCCGACGACAGCGTCCCGTTGAAGACGCAAGTCGCGAGCGGCGACTGACGCTCTCACCGACACGTTCACCTTTGCCTCCGCGCGGCGCATCTGTCGACGATGCGCTTGACCGCAGGGGCTACACGAAGACGATTCGGGCCCGTTGACGGACGGGCCCGGATGGTTGACGATTACTCACGCCTGCATCGTTGGTTGTGCCGGTCGGGAGGTGTGCCGTGTCGTCTCGACGTGACTTTCTGAGACTGGTCGGCGGCAGTGCGGTCGCTGCCGGTGCCGGTGCGTGCGGACCGAAGCGCGCCGCGATCGTGGCTCCGCCGTCGCCGGCGGCTGCGATGGGTCACACCGGACTCGTTCGGATCGGCAGCAACGAGAACGGCTCCGGACCCGGCCCCGCTGCGCTCGAAGCGATCCGCGCGGGCGTCTCTGAAGCCAATCGGTATCCGTTTGCGACCATTGGCGAACTGGTCTCGTTTATCGCGTCGACGCTGAAGATCGATTCGTCGCAGCTCCTGCTCGGTAGCGGCTCGGGGGAACTGCTCGACGCGGCGGTCACGGCGTTCACCTCATCCGACCGCGGCGTTCTGACGGCCTCGCCCAGCTTCGAGATGCCTGCGATGCGCGCCCAGTCGCTCAACCGGCCGGTCGTCGCGGTTCGCGTCGACTCGGCGGGCCGACTCGATCTCGATGCGATGTTGGCGGCGTCCGGAGCTGCCGGCCTCGCCTACATCTGTAATCCGAACAATCCGACGTCGACCGTTCATTCGGGCGCTGACGTGGAGGCGTTTGTTGCCGGCATCCACAAACGCTCGCCCGAGGCGGTCGTGCTGGTGGACGAGGCGTATCACGAGTACGTCGACTTCGCGGCGTATCACTCGCTCGTGCCGCTGGCGACCACGGATCCGCGCGTCGTCGTCACGCGCACGTTCTCGAAGATCCACGGCATCGCAGGCCTGAGAGTGGGGTATGCCGTCGGCGTCCCGGAGACGCTTTCGCGCCTGCGGCAGTGGGTGGATGCGCTGAACATGAATACGATCGGTGTCGCCGCGGCGCATGCGTCGCTCGGCGACACGGCACACGTGGCCCAGCAGCGGCAGGTGAACCACGACACACGCGCGCGGCTCCTCGACGCACTGGCGAAGGCCGGCCATCCGGCGTTCGAGTCGAATGCCAACTTCGTCATGGTGCACGTCGGACGCGATCCGCGCAGCTTCGCGGCGGCGTGTCTCGCCAAAGGCGTGCAGGTCGCGCGCCCGTTCCCGCCGCTGATGGAGCACGCGCGCATTACCGTTGGCACGCCGCAGGAGATGGAGCGTGCCACACGCGTCTTCCTCGACGTGCTGGCACAACCGCCGGCTTCCGTGGCCACGGGAAGCCCCGTGACGGCCTGGACGAGGAATGACGGCCGCCGAGTCTGTTGATCCGCACGCCGGCTTGTGCGCCACCTGCTCGTTCGCACGGATCGTACGCTCTGACAAGGGCAGCGAGTTCATCCGCTGCGCGAAGAGTGAGACCGATCCACGCTTTTCGCGGTATCCCCGTCTGCCGATGCTCCGATGTGCGGGCTACGTTCCCGCCGCGGACGCGTGAACAGGCCCGAACCACCTGACGTCGTGCGCTACTCGATCTTCATCGTGCTCCTTGCCGCCGCGCTTACGTGCGCCGTCGGTCTTGGGCGTCCAGCACTCACGGACTCCGACGAAGCGTTCTACGCGGAAGCGGGCCGCGAGATGCGCGAGAGTGGTGACCTGCTCACCCCGCGGTTCAACTACACCAACCGGTTTCAGAAGCCGGTGCTGTATTACTGGGGCGTGACGGCCTCGTATGCCGTGTTGGGCGTCACTGAAGCGGCTGCGCGGCTGCCGGCGGCCCTGTCGGGCATCGCGCTCGCGTGGCTTGCGTGGTTCTGCGGCCGGCGCTGGTTCGACGAGGCGACGGGCCTTGTCGCTGGACTCGTGGCGGCCACCAGCCTCGGTCCTGCAGTGATGGCGCGGCTGGCGCTGCCGGACTTGCCGCTCGCGTTGCTGATTTCTCTCGCCATCGTCGCCGGCATCGAGGCCGCATTGGTGCCGGAGCGCCCACGGCCGTGGCTGATGGCGGTGGCGGGCGCTGCTGCCGGGGCCGCGTTCCTGATGAAAGGCCCGGTCGGCATCGCACTGCCGGCGCTCGTGCTCGCTGCACTCGTCGTGATCGAGCGGCGATGGTCCGTCCTGGCGCCAGGCCCGATCGCGCTGGCGATAGGAGCGGCCGTGCTCGTCGGGGTACCCTGGTACGTCGCGATGGCGCAGGTGCATGGCCGCGCATACCTCGAAGGCTTCTTCGTCGGTGACAACCTGGAGCGTTTCGCGACGGATCGTTTCAACGATCCGCGTCCTGTGTGGTTCTACCTTCCGATTCTCCTCGCCGGTGCATTTCCGTGGAGTCCATTCATCGCGCTCTGGGTATCGCCCCTGTGGCGCACCATCCGGAACCGCGCGCGCCCCGAT
>JBKPMA010000193.1:0-2193 GCA_046731935.1 Acidobacteriota bacterium | reverse complement strand
GGAAATTCGCGCCACGTGCAGCCCGTCAACGGGCGTCGCGTCGCCACGGACGACAGCCATTTCGAGCGCGACGAGGGCGTGCCGGTGAATCATATTCCCTGAGCGAACTGGTATGCGGACGTTGCGGACGTTGCGGACGTTGCTCGTACGATTGCCAGTGTCACTGCGGGCCGAGTCTCAAAACCAGGTCTGCGCCGGCCGACGACTTGGACGAAAGTAGGATAGAGGGCTTTCCCCACCAGTCGCGATCCTTTTGGTGAACATACAAGGGGGGATCGCTTGACAAGGAACATGCTGACGTGCCTCACGATGGTCGTCGCCCTGGCGGCGCCGAGCACGAGGAGCTTCGCCCAGCAGGAGACGGCGACCGGGGTCGAGGTCGAGAAGGACCTCGCGCTGGTGCGGCGCAATCTGCGGGCAGAGAAGAAGAAGATTCTGGCCGCGAACGTGCCGCTCACGGAAACGGAAGCGACCAAGTTTTGGCCCGTGTACGACCAGTACGCTGCCGAAATGAGCAAGCACTATGACGCGTTCTACGCCGTGATCAAGGAATACGCGGCGAATCAAAAGACGCTGACCGACGCGCAGGCCATCGGCATGATCAAGCGATGGAGCGACATTCAGGTCGAGTTGGCGCAGACGCGTCAGAAATGGGTTCCGGCGATCGAGAAGGTCATCCCAGGAAAGAAGGCAGCGCTCTTCTTCCAGATCGACCGCCGGTTGTACGCCCTGATGGACCTGCAGGTCGCTTCAGAGGTTCCGCTGGTCATCCAGTGAGTCGTTGAACGCGTCCGGCCTAACGAGATGAAACAGCCGCGGCGTGCGCCGGTGACGATCCGGCGCCGCCGCGCTCGTGTCGGCTATTGGAGGATCCTCATCAAGCCGGCGCACGCGCGCCGCTTCCCGCGTGGCGAAGTCGGCCGCTCGCCGCCCGAAGGCCGCCCGCCTACCCGCATTCGCTTGACCTCGGCCATGATGTCTGCGACCGTAGCCACCGGCGGACGACCACGACTCCTCCAACGGCCGTCGCGGGTGCTATGATGTGGGTGTGGTGTCAGCGTGGGCGGGTGTGACCGACGTCGGCGACTCGACCATGAAGGTTGTTTCGGAAGCGCAGTGCCGAGCCGATGTATCCAGAGACCGACTTCCCGACAGATCTGCGCGCACTGGAAGACAGCTACGAGCTCATCCGCGAGCTCGGACAACGCGGCGTGGCGGCCGTGTATCTCGCGAGGCATCGCGACAGCGGGAGGCTCGTCGCGATCAAGGCGATTCAGGCACGCTACCTCGATGACGCGGATGCGCTGCAGCGGTTCGCGCGCGAAGCTCGGACCGTCATCGGCCTCAACCATCCGAACATCGTCCGCACCGAGGCAATCGAGCAGTTCGGCGATCGCGCGATCGCGATCATCATGGAATACATCGCCGGCGGGACAGTGCGCGACCGCCTGCGCGAGTACGGCGCGTTCAGCGCCGAACACGCGGAGAGCGTGCTCCGGGACGTCGCCACCGCGTTAGGCTACGCCCACCGCCACGGGATCGTTCACCGCGACGTCCGTCCCGAGAACGTGTTCCTCGAGAAGTCCACGGGCCGTGCGCTGCTCGCGGACTTCGGGATCGCGCGGCGGATCGAAGAGGACTCGCCGATCACACTGCTCGGGGCGGCGCTCGGCACGCCGCAGTACATGTCGCCCGAGCAGATCGATGGCAGCGAGATCGACGGACGGTCAGACATCTACAGCCTGGGTGTCCTGGGCTGGGAGCTGCTCACCGGCAAACGGCCGTGGGCGGGGCAGAACCTGTACGGCATCATCTACAAGCAGAAACACGAGGCTCTGCCGCGCATCAAGTCGGTCCGCCCGCGCGTCCCGGCGAACCTGCTGTTCGCCATCGAGGGGGCGCTCGCGAAGGACCGCACGCAACGGTGGCAGACGATCGACCAGTTTCTCCAGGAGCTGACGTACGACCCGCCGCCGGTGCTGGCGCAGACGCCGCACAGTGACCCGGGACCGGTTGACGATTCGCCCACCGTCCGCTTCCGCCGCCCGGGTCCGCCGCCGCTGGAGCCTTTCGACGATACCGTGCCGCTGCTGTTTGGCGTCGGGGACACCGCGGCTCCCCGAGTCGAATCGGTGCCGGACCCGGCACTACTTTCGGATCCTCTTGCGCGCCACGAGCGGCGTGGCCGATGGG
>JBKPMA010000192.1:0-6051 GCA_046731935.1 Acidobacteriota bacterium | reverse complement strand
GCCGACGACGACAGTCCGCTCGCCGAGACCGACACGTCCGTCCGCCGGTACGACGATTTCCAACCGCTTCCTCCTCACATCACCGAGCGCGGCGCGATGTTCCGCCGCAGGCATCGGCTGCACGGGCAGCTGGCGCTGTACGGCGGACGAATCGACCCCGGCAAGGGCTGCGAGGAATTGATCGAGTACTTCAGCGGCTATATCGCGGAGGGTGGCGACGCGTCACTCGTGCTCATGGGCGTGAAGCTGATGAAGCTGCCCGACGAGCCGTTCATCCGCTTCCAGGGGCTGCTGTCCGAACGGGAGCGCCTGCACGCGCTCGAGGCCGCGACCGTGGTTGTCGTGCCGTCGCCGTACGAGAGCCTGTCGCTGCTCGCGCTCGAAGGATTCGCTGTGGGAACCCCAATCCTGGCCAACGCCCGAAGCGACGTTCTCGTCGAGCATTGCGTGCAGAGCAACGCGGGCCTCTTCTACGCGGATCGCGACGAATTCGTCGAAGCATTGAAGTTGCTGATGATGGACGGGCAGCTCCGCGCCGCCATGGGACAGAACGGGCGCGAGTACGTGAAGAAGAACTACCGCTGGGACGTCGTCCTCAGCAAGTACGACAGGATGATTGGGAAGATTCGAGGACGATGAGAGAATCTCTACAATGACGAATGCAGAATCATGAATGACGATTGGCAGCCCAGCACGGGCGAGCCGTCGGCTGATTCGGCATTCGTCAATCCGCGATCGTCATTGCACCATCGCTATTCTTCGTCCCTGAACGGGCCCGCTGCGATGCGACGCGGGCCGGCCCCCGCCGGCACCGACGCCGTGGGGCCATTGGTGGGTGCTGGCGGGACCGGCGGTTCGGGCCGATCGAGCTCTCCTACCGTCCGCCGCCGCCGCGGGCGAATGTCGTACCGCTTGATCATCTCGTTCAGCGTCGTCGGCTTGATGTGCAGGAGCTCCGCCGCCCGCTTCTGGACGCCGCCGGCCGCTTCGAGCGTGGACTCGATCAGGCGCTTTTCGAAGTCGGTGATGACTTCCTTGAACGAAATGCCTTCCGGCGGCACCGACACATCCGGCAACTGAAACACCGGCGTCTTCCGGACGTTCTCGGGAATGAGCTCGGCACCGATTCGGGGAGTCGTGGACAGCACGACGGCGCGCTCGACGACGTTCTCGAGCTCGCGAACGTTGCCGGGCCAGTCGTAATCCATCATCAGATCGAGCGCCTCGGGGGTGACCTCGAGATCGCGCTTGCCGTTCTCCTCGCCGTACTTGTGAAGGAAATGCTGCACCAGTACGGGGATATCCGTCTTGCGCTCGCGCAGCGACGGCAGCTGCAGGGCGATGACGTGGAGGCGGTAGAAGAGGTCCTCGCGGAACCGGCCGTCATCGACCATCTTGCGAAGGTCCACGTTGGTGGCCGCGATGATACGCACGTCAACCTTGATGGTTTCCATGCCACCGAGCCGCATGAACTCGCGCTCCTGCATCGCACGCAGCAGCTTGGCTTGCGTCTCGAGCGGGATGTTGCCCATCTCGTCGAAGAAGATGCTTCCCTTGTCAGCGAGATCGAACAGCCCTTTCTTCGGGTAGACGGCGCCGGTGAACGCCCCCTTGACGTGACCGAAGAGCGTCGATTCCAGCAGGTCGGGCGGCAGGTTGCCGGAGTTGACGGTGACGAACCCGCGGTCTGCACGCGGCGAGTACGTGTGGATGGCCCGCGCGACCAGCTCCTTGCCGGTGCCGCTCTCTCCCTGAATGAGGATCGTCGACCGGCTTGGTGCGGCCTGGATGATCAGGTCGAACACCTGCTTCATCTTCGGGCTTCGCCCGATGATGTTGGCGAAGTTGTGGTACTGCCCCTGGACGCTCTGCCGCAGCGTGCGGTTTTCCTGGAGCAGCTGGCTGCGCTCGAGCGCGTTGCGCACGACGACGAGCACTTCGTCGTTCTTGAACGGCTTGGTGACGTAGTCGAACGCGCCGCGCTTCATGGCCGCAATCGCCGTCTCGACAGACGCGAACGCGGTGATCATGACGACCGGCAGCTCCTCGTTGATCTTCTTGAGCTCCTCGAGCGCCGCGATGCCGTCCATGCCCGGCAGCATCACGTCGACCACGGCAGCATCGAACGGGAACGTGCGGGCGAGCTCGAGGCCCTCTTCGGCGGAGCTGGCGAGGCGGACGCGGTATCCCTCGCGCGACAGCAGCGCGTCGAGGATCTCGCGCATGATCTCCTCATCGTCGATGACGAGGATCGAGCCCTGTTGTGGCGGATCGGCCACGTGGCTCACTCGGCGTGCCTGGAGCGTTGCTTCATCTGGCATGGTCAGTTGACTGCCCGGCTGGCGCGTGACGTATACGCCCGCGCGAGCGGCACACTCACGGTGAAACGGGTTCCCTGCCCGAGCACGCTCTCGACAGCAATGCTGCCGCCATGCTCGCGCACGATGCCGTAGCTGATCGACAGGCCCAGGCCTGTCCCCTGCCCGATGGATTTCGTGGTGAAGAACGGATCGTAGATTCTCGCCAGGTGTTCGCTCGGGATGCCCGACCCTGTGTCGCCGACCGTGATGAGGGCGCGATCGTCCTCGATCCTGGTGACCACCGAGAGCCAGCCGCCTTTGGGCATCGCGTCCCGCGCGTTCAAAAAGAGATTCAGGAACACCTGCTGGAGCTTGTACTCGGCGCCCGTGACCACTGGCGACGGCGACTCGAGCTCGCGGCGCACCTTGATCTTGCTGTTTTCGAGCTGGTGCTCGAGCAGACCGAGCACATCGTTGATGACGGCGTTCAGATCGACATTGGCGCGATCGGCGCCCGTTCCCGAACCCTGACGCGAGAGATTGAGCAAGCCGTTCACGATCTTCGCGGCGCGGAACGTCTGGCGCTCGATCTTCTCGAGCAGGCGTGTCTTCGGATCCTCGGGATCCGCGCCCTCGAGCAGCATCTGGGTGAAGCTGGAGATCCCGGTCAGCGGCGTGTTCACCTCGTGCGCGACACCTGCGGCCAGGAGGCCAATCGACGCCATCTTCTCCGATACCTGCAACTGTTCCTCGAGCTGAATGCGCGCGCTGATGTCCTCGATGAGGATGATCGTTCCCGTCGTGCGCACCTCAGGACCGACGTGCGTGCGGAGCGGCACGGTGGCGGCGTTGACGAGAAGTGGCCGATCCGCGGTCGTGCGTGAGGTCAGCGGCACTCGATACAGCGTGGCGCCGAACGGGTTCTCGCGGCGCGCCGCACTGATGGCCTCGACAAACCGCGGCTCGAAGACCTCCGCGAGCGGCCGTCCGATGGCGACCGCACGCGGCATCCCGTACAGCTGTTCGAGTGCATGGTTCCATCGAACCACGCGATCCTCGAGATCCAGCACGACGAGGCCGTCATCGAGGGACTCCAGTACATTCTCGTTGAACTCGCGCAGGCGATCGAGCTCGTCGGCTTTCGTCCGGAGCTGGCGGTAGAGGCGGCCGTTCTCGAGCGCTGTCGCTGCCTGGCCGGCCACCGCCGCGAGCAGGGCCATGTCTTCGCTGTTCAACGGCTCCGCGCTGTCCTTGCGCCCGAGTCCGAGGACCGCGATCGATCCTTCCTTCGAGACACACGGAACGAAGTAATACAGCCCCCAGTCGCGCCAGTATTCGATCTCGTCGTCGGTGAAGCGGCGGCTGGTGAGCGGATCGTCGAGCGCGATGGTGTGTCCGGCCTCCAGGCGGCCGCCTATGCCGGAGCGCCGTTTCAACGCCGGCGGCGTGACCGCGAAGCCCGACGAACGGATTGGCTCGAAATCGCCCGAGTGCTCGTCCGCGAGAAACACTGCCATGCGATCGACGAGCAGCGTCTCGGTGACGCGCGAGACGAGCCGCTCACCGAGGCGGGTCAGGTCAATGTCGCTGTTCAGATCGCGCGCGAATCCTACGAGCGCGCGGCGGTAATCGTAGCGATCGCGATAGAACGCCCGGTCGAGTCCGGCCTGTATCGCGTTCTTCACAGGGCTCGCGAGCAACACGACGACAAGTGTGGCCAGCAGCGCGATGACGCGGTTGGGATGTCCGGTCGTCTCGAAGACGGCGTCGCTCGACAGGCGGAGCAACAGGGAGTAGATCCCGAGAATGGCCGCGAGCGCCGCGCTGTAAACGAGCGCGCGTTTGACGATGACTTCGACGTCTGCGAGCCGGTAGCGGACGATGGCCGACGCGAACGCGAGCGGGATGAGGCTCAACGGGATCGCGGAGAGCTCCATTGGCAGCGTGGCGCGCACGCCGAGCGCGTACGGCAGTGCGTAGCCGAGCGCGAAGGGCAGGGCTCCGAGCCCGGTGCCCCAGACAATCCACCGCAGCTGGCGCCGCGCGGTCACCGAGCGCACGTCCGCGAAGGCCCGCAGTAGCACCACGAGGCCGCCGGCGAAACACATCGCCAGATAGAGCGGCTCGAGACGATCGAGCAGTTCCAGCACGCTCGTGAAGAACTTCGTGTCGAGCGGCGCGCGTGCCACCGCCACCACGCGCGCGAGGCCCAGGATTGCGGCCGGCACGTAGAGCAACGGGAGGACGGCGCTTCCGAGCGGCGTCCGCAGCCAGCTGCGCGGCCGTTCGGGGAACTCGAGCGTGAAGTGCAGGAACAGCGGCGGCAGCAGCAGAATCGATACGCTGTCGGCCCAGTAGAAGACCCAATCCAAGCGATCGAGCCGTCCGTTGAACGAGAACGTGAACGTCCCGAAGAACGCCAGACAGAGCCAGAAGAAATGCAGCGTCGCCTGATCGCCCGGGCGTCGCAGCCGTACGCCCGCGCCGACCATCAGACTGAACATGCCGACGGCGGCGAGGATGTAGTAGAGCGCGTTGCTGCCGTGTGGAATCGGTGCGAGCTGCAACGAGATCACTTCGCGGCTGCCCAGCCGCAGCAGGTCGTAGGTGAGGCGAGTCTGGGCGTTCGCGTGATGCAGCAGGTGCAGCACGTCGGCGGGACGCTCCATCGGGCGACCGTCGAGCGCGAGGAGTACGTCGCCGCTCTTCACGCCAACCCGCGCGGCAGGCGTATTTGGTGCGATGTCACTCGCGGTGACGCCCTGGGGACCGGCGACCCAGAGCACACCGTCTTCGACTTCGCTCCACGACGCGCGTAGCGCGATGTTCGCCGCACCGAGGCCAAGCAGCGTGGCGACGAACGCGAGCGCGACGGCAAGCCGCCCCCACGCCGCCCACCCGCGGCCCTCGTGTGTTCCTTCGGTGATCCCCAACCGCATCTCGTTCTTGGTGAGCCGCTTAGGCAGACAACGGCCCATATGGGCCGTAGCAAACGATATTCCGCGACTCAGTCAAACTTGACTCTGCCTAAACTGCTGCCTTAAAACGATTTAGCGTCAATGACGCCATGTCGCCATCCGGCGCCGATTCAACCGACCGGAGTGACAGTCCAACAATCCGGATGCTCGCCGGAAGCCAAAAAAAGAGCGGCGTCGTTGCGCCGCTCTGCATGTCGCTGCGATCTGCAGGATCAGAACCGGACGGTCACGCCACCGACCACGCGTTTCGGGGGTCCGACGACGAGGAGCTCGTCGTAGAGCGAACCGTCAATCGCCACTTCCCGGAAGAGATTCCGGACACCCACGAGCGCTTCCCACTGTGCGTTCGTGAAGTTCAGGAACGGGAGCGCCTGCGTGACCTGGACGTCGAATCTGGCGGCGAACCCGGGTTCGGTCGCGGCCGTCGTGCCGGCGTACGCGTTATTGATGCGATAGAGCGCAAACACTCGGGTTGCGGTGACGGGAATGTCGGTCTCGAGTGATGTCGTGAGATCGTGCAGTTGCTCGCTCGCCACGCGCACGACGGAGGGCGCGGCCAGGGCGAGTGCGGGCGGTCCACCTTGCCGCCAATGCGCGGTCGTCACCGCGTAGTCGACGCTGCCGCGCAGGTGTCCGGCGACGACATGAGTCACGCTCACGGCCCATCCGCGCGCGGTGAAGTCTCCGGCGCTGGCAGCCGGGGCGATTGGAGTGCACGCGCCGCGCTGACGCAAGGCGACCTCTCGTCGTGGATGCTGGCGGGATCGTTCATC
>JBKPMA010000191.1:0-3623 GCA_046731935.1 Acidobacteriota bacterium | reverse complement strand
TCGCGCAGCGGATGGACATTCCGGTCTCGAAGGTCCGGAAGGTGCTCAAGATCGCGCAGGAGCCCATCTCGCTCGAGACCCCGATCGGCGAGGAGGAGGATTCGCATCTTGGCGACTTCATCGAGGATCGCAACGTCGTGTCACCCTCCGACGCGGTCATCAACCTGAATCTGAAGGAACAGACCGAGTCGGTACTGAAGTCGCTGACGCCGCGCGAAGAGAAGGTCATCAAGATGCGGTTTGGCGTGGGCGACGGCAGCGAGCACACGCTCGAAGAGGTGGGTCAGAACTTCGCCGTCACACGCGAGCGCATCCGCCAGATCGAAGCAAAGGCGCTGCGCAAGCTGCGGCATCCCTCGCGCAGCCGCAAGCTGCGGGCGTTCCTGGAAGGACGGACCTAAATTCGGAATGCGGAATGCGGAGTGCGGCGCGAAAGCCCGAACTCCGCATTCGTATGTCGGCCGGCAATGCCGCATCCCGAATCCGCACTTCGAATTCCGCACCCGCAATTCGTTTGGGCCCATAGCTCAACGGTTAGAGCGGCCGGCTCATAACCGGTTCGTTCCAGGTTCGAATCCTGGTGGGCCCACCAACCTTCGCCAAGCGCTCGCGCTGCTCGCGGCTTCGGTTGGCAGGCCGCGTCCGGCGAGTGTTCCGTGAAGGTTGCCCGCCGTAGCGCCGAGACCGCGGAGGTGGGCCGCCCACCACGACGCAGGCACGCGGCGCCGCGTTTCGCGGCGCCAGCGGGCACGAATCCCGTCGTCGATGGGCTCTGGAGTCGTGTTTCCCTTCGGCCGATAGCGCGTACATGGTCGGCAAGCGGCTCATCATCCTGCTGGCGATCGTGACGGGGGTTGCGCTCGAATTGGGCATTCACGCGCTCAGCGGCCGCCGCGAGGCCTGGGACAGTCCGCAGTTCTGGACCATCGGCCTCCCGCTCGCCGGCCTTGCCGCGCTCGCGATGGGCTTCCTCGCCCGCGATCGCGACTGGACGTGGTCAGCGATCGTCGTTCCGAGTCAGGTGCTGACGATGATCGTGCGAAGTGGCGACCTGGGCTTCGGACTGTGGCCGCTGACCGTCGCGCTCTCGACGATCCTCAGCGCTCCCTTCGTCTTCGCCGCCTTCCTCGGCTCGCGGCTGCGTCCCGACTCGAGTGTCACGCGTCCATCACGCCGCTAGGCGGCGGTCCATTCGTCATTCGTCATTCGTCATCCGTCAATCGTCTCTGCTTCCCGTCGTCCCTTGTGTGTTATCGTTTTCTGATGCGGCCAACGCTTCGGGCACGCCACCGGGCATCGATCCCGACTGACCACAGGCTCCGCCTCGGGCGGGGCCTTTTTTGTGTACGCATGGCGTTTGACGAATGACGATTGGGCCGATGCATCCCGACCTCCAGAATCTCATCCGACTCCAGAAACTCGACCTTGCCGCCGAAGAGGCAAACCGTGCAGTCAACACGGCACCGGAGCGCATCGCGGCGCTCGATGCTCTGCTGCACACCGCACAAGACGCACTGGCAACAGCGAAGGCGCGCAAGGCCGAGAACGAGGAGCAGCGGCGCGCGGTCGAGAAAGACCGTTCGGGGATCCGCGCACGCCGCTCCAAGTACCAGGACCAGACGATGGAGGTGAAGACCAATCGCGAGTTCCACGCGATGCAGAAGGAAATCGAAGTCGCGGACCACGAGATCGCGCGGCTCGACGATCAGGATCTGGAACTGATGGTCGCGGCCGACGACATCGCCGCCGCCATCAAGGCCGCCGAAGCTGGATTGAAGCAGGCGGACAAAGACATCGCGGCCGAGCGTGCGGCGATCGAGTCACAGGTGGGCGCCGCCAAGGCCTCACTCGAGACGCTCGCGCGCGAACGCACCACGATCGCCGCTGCCCTGCCGCCAGACATCCTGAATCTGTTCGAGGGCCTCTCGCGCACGCGCAAGGGCATTGCGACGGCCGAAGCGAGAGATGGCTTGTGCGTCGCCTGCAACGTGCGTCTGCGGGTGCAGACCTTCGGACTGGTGCGCCGCAACGACAGCATCATTCAGTGCGAGAGCTGTAAGAGAATCCTCTACTACGTGCCGCCAGCGCCCCCGCAGCCCGGTCCCACGGCATGATCACCGCGTACACAGACGGCGGCTCGCGGGGCAATCCAGGACCTGCGGGCTATGGCGTGCGCATCGAAGCCGAAGACGGCTCCCTCGTGACCGAGCTGTATGGTGCGCTCGAGAGCGCGACGAACAACGTTGCCGAGTACAGCGGCTTGATTGCCGCCTTGACGTGGGCGCTCGAGCACGGCGAGCCGCACGTGCTGATTCGATCGGATTCGGAGCTGCTCGTGAAGCAGATGCGCGGCGAATACCGCGTGAAGCACGCGGGCCTGCAGCCGCTCTACCGAGACGCATGCGCGCTCGTCGCACGCCTGACGCGCGTGCGCTTCGAGCACGTGAGGCGTGAATTGAACAAGGAAGCCGATCGGCTGGCGAATCTCGCGATGGATGAAGCGGCCGCAGCCCAGCCCAAGGCCTGACCACAGAGCCGCTACTGTCGGCGAGCGATGAAGCCGACCATCCTGCCCGTTCCCTTCCCATCGCGCCGATACGAATAGAACGCATCCGGATTGCACGCCGTGCAGAGCTCTGCGACGTAGACCGACTGCTCCGGCACGCCCGCGTCGACGAGCTGATCACGATTCGCGCGCCAGAGATCGAGCGTGATGGTGGACGGTGCGCGTTGGGCGTTGGGAGTCGATCCGTTCGCGACGTGAGCGAACCACGACGCGATCTGCCTGTCAGTCCACCCCGACTGGCGGAACACGTTGCGCACCTCCTCACCAACGACGTACGAGCAGGGGCCGATGCTCGGCCCGATGGCCGCAATGACGTCGGCGGGCCGGGTGCCGTAGTGCCCCTGCATGTGCGCGATGGCGTCACGCGCAATGCCGGCCGCCGTACCCCGCCATCCGGCGTGCACGGCGGCAATCGCGCCCGTGCGCAGGTCGCCGACGAGCAGCGGCACGCAATCCGCGACGCGGATGGCGAGCAGCACGCCCGACAGTGCCGTGGACTGACCGTCCGCGCGAAGGCCGGCAGTACCCGGCCCTTGGATCTGAACGATGTCGCGGCCGTGAACCTGCGTCAGCCGGCTGAGGTCAGCGTAAGTGAGTTCCGCATGGCCGGCGAGCGCAGACCACTCCGCCGTGCACTGATCATCTGGGCGCTCGAGCGCGAGTGCGCGAGTCGTCCAGCCGTGCACCGCAACCGGCGAGAGCGCCAGACAGGTGACGACCGGGCCCCAGGGTGCCTGAACCCATGCGAATCCTCTCCCAAGACGATCCATCGCGATGCGTGCATTGTAAAGTAGGCGCATGCGCATCGTCGGCATTGGAATGGACGCGACTGACATTCCGCGGATCTCGGCGGCGATCGAGCGCTATGGCGAGAGGTTCCTGACGCGCATTCTCACGGACGGCGAGCAGGCGTACGTACGCCGGCACCGGGATCCGGCGCCGTCGGTCGCCGGACGATTCGCCGCGAAGGAAGCCGGGATGAAAGCGATCGGGACGGGCCACAGCGCGGGTGTGTTGTGGCGCGACATCGAAGTCATCCGGCGGGGCGGTCCTCCGC
>JBKPMA010000190.1:0-15238 GCA_046731935.1 Acidobacteriota bacterium | reverse complement strand
GGGCACGATGGTCTACGCGAAGGGCGTTTTCATCAACAAGTCCTTCGATGCGTTGAATCTGAGCGATCCAGTTCTCGTCGGCGACGTGCACAAGGCCTACCTGCGCGCAGGTGCCGACGTCATCGAGACGAATACGTTCGGAGCCAATCGCATCAAGCTGGCCAGCTTCGGTCTCGCCGATCGTCTGCACGACATCAATGTCGCCGGTGCGCGGATCGCACGCGATGCCGCACGCCGCTCGGTGTTTGTCGCAGGCGCTATCGGACCCTTGGGCATCCGCATCGAGCCCTGGGGTAAGACCGGCGTCGACGAAGCCGAAGCCTATTTCCGCGAGCAGGCTCAAGGGCTCGTCGAGGGCGGCGTCGATCTGTTCATCCTCGAAACCTTCCGCGACCTGAACGAAATCGGCGCCGCGATCAACGCCATCCGTTCCATAACCGACTTGCCCATCGTGGCTCAGATGACGACGGAGGAGGACGGAAACAGCCTCGACGGCACATCGCCGGAGAAGTTCGCGCCCGAGCTGCTGCGGCGCGGCGCACATGTCATCGGGCTCAACTGCAGCGTCGGACCCGCCCCCATGCTCGAAACGCTCGAGCGGATGGGTGGCGCTGTCGCGGCCACGCTGTCCGCACAGCCCAACGCGGGACGTCCGAGAGACATCGAAGGCCGCACGATCTACCTGTCGTCGCCGGAATACATGGCGTCGTACGCCCGCCGGTTCGTCGCGCAGGGTGTGCGCCTCGTCGGAGGCTGTTGTGGCACGACGCCGGAGCACATCCGGCAGATCAAGCTTGCGGTCAACGCGCTGGCGCTCTCCGGTACTGCGGGCGCGCATCGCACCCCGGCGCCCTCGCACACACGGCCACTCGAAACGCCCACGGCACCACCTGTGCCGCGCGCCGAGAAGTCCCGGCTCGCCAACGCGCTCGGGCGCGGTGTGCCGGTGCTCACGGTCGAAGTCGAGCCGCCGCGAGGCGCGGATGCCGCCGACGTGGTCGCGTACGCGCAAACGTTGAAGATCCGCGGCGTGGACGCCGTTACGATTACCGACACACCCAAGAGCAGCGCTCGCATGAGCGCGTTGTCGCTGGCCGTACTGGTGCAGCAGCACGCTGGAATCGAACCGACGCTGCAGTACGCCTGCCGCGATCGCTACCTGCTCGGCATGCAGTCCGACCTGCTGGGCGCGCATGCGATCGGCATCCGGAACCTCGTGCTGTTTACAGGCGACCCGCGCAAAGTGGGCGACTACTCGGATGCGACGCTCGTTTTCGACGTGGATTCGATCGGCTTGACCAACGCCGTTGCACGGCTCAACCGAGGCTGCGACGTCGGCGGACAGGCGATCGGACGGCCCACTGCGTTCCACATCGGCGTCGTCGCGAATCCTACAGCTCCAGATCTCGACGACGAGCTGCGGAGGTTCGCATACAAGGTCGAAGCGGGTGCAGAGTTCGCAGTCACCCAGCCCATCTTCGACCTGCCGGGGTTCGACGCGTTTGTCGAGCGGACCTCAGATGCCCGTATTCCGATCGTCGCCGTGGTCAGGCCATTCGACAGCCTGCGGCATGCGGAATACCTGGCGAACGAGGTCCCGAACCTGCGAGTGCCTGAACGGTTGCTCGAACGGATGCGGCAGGCCTCGAGCCCGGAAGCGGCAGCCGCTGAGGGCGTCACCATTGCTCAGGAGATCGCGCGAGGACTCCGCGATCGTGCGCAGGGCGTACAGATTGCAGGACCGCCTGCCGCGGTGCTCCGTGTGCTCGATGGGTTGTAGCCCCTGGATGTGTTCTTGTCGAGATGGGGCGGTCGGGATATAGTCCGAAGGGTTTTGGCAGCCCCCGGCGATCGGAGAGGTGCATGGCACTGTTTCAACAGTCAGACGGCAGTCGGGACGAAGAGGTCATCGGCGGCTCGGACGCGGCCAGCCGCGCGTTGTCGGTCACCGCGGTCGAGACCGATTTCGTCGAGGGCGTGTACGAGAAGCTCGCCTCGGTGTATGACTGGTTCTTCGGTCCGACGCTGCACGCCGGCCGTCTGCAGGCCATGCAGCGCATGGCGATCTCGCCCGGCGACCGAATCCTCGAAGTCGGCGTCGGCACCGGGATCAACCTCTCGCTCTATCCACGTGACTGCGAGCTGACCGGCATCGATCTCTCCGACTCGATGCTCGAGAAGGCCTACGAGCGCGTCGCCGAGAAACGGATGCGCAATGTTCATCTGCAGCAGATGGACGCTTCGCGCCTCCTCTTCCCGGACGCCTCCTTCGACATCGTCTATGCCCCGTATCTGATCAGCGTCGTCCCCGACCCGGTCCAGGTGGCCAGGGAGATGCGACGCGTCTGCCGCCCCGGCGGCCGGATCGTGATCCTGAACCACTTCCGCAGCACCAATCCGATCATGTCGTGGGGCGAACGGCTGATTTCGCCGTTCACCATCCACATCGGATTCAAGTCAGACCTCGACCTGCCCGCCTTCCTCGCTCAAGCCGATCTCCACCCTGTCTCGATTGAGAAAGTGAACATTCCGCCGATCTGGTCTCTTGTGACGTGTATCAAGGACTAGGAAGGCTGACGGCCAGTGGCCAAGGGCCAACGGCAGCCTGGTAGCCCGTAGCCTTCAGCCGCCCAGGCTTCCGACAATCGCAGCCGCCACCATATCGGCGCCATCGACCCGCGGCCGTTCCGGCGGGCGCGGCTGCATCATCAGCCTGTCCAGCGGCGCCTGCCATCGTCCTGCGTACAGATCTTCGTTCGAGATGAACGCGCACCGCACGTAGCGGGGCATTTCCTCGACCATCACGTCGTATTCGATGAACCGTCCGCGGGACGTGTAGAGGACGGCCGTGTCGTTGGCGACACACTCCGCGATGATGCCGTATCCCGGTTTGGTCGCGACCACGTCCGCAGCGGCGACGAGATCCTCGTAGCGAAACCCCGCGGCATAGATGTCCCGCTCGTCGATGAAGCGGACCGTATCCGGCAGTCGATCGTTCTCGTCATCGTCGTAGCCGGGTGCCTGTGCGGGAGCCGCGACCGCGGGATCCGCCTCCCGGCGCCGCGCGCGCACGTTGGACGTCACGACGACGAGCCAGTCGTCGAGCGAGGCGAGCGCAGCGAGGTCGATGTCCGCGAGGCCGTATCCGCCGAACGAGGCGAGCACCAGCCTGCCGTTCGCCGGTAGGCCGAACCGCGCGCGCGTCTCGTCAGCCGAGCGGCTGGCTCGCCGTGCGATGAACGGAATGGATTCGATGCTCGAGAAGGACTCGAACCCGCCGCCGAGGGGAAGGCGCATCGCGTGTCCAGCCTGCGCGTACGCCTGGCGGATTCTGGGCACGAGGAGTGGTGCATCACGCGCGGCCTCGTCGTACGCAGCGTAGATCCAGTCCCACGTGAAGTTCCCGATCGCAAGGGAAGCGATGCGTGCCCTACCCGCCGCGGCGAACGCGAGCGGTGGAATGTCGCCGACGACGAGCGTCACATTCTGCTCGGCGAGAAAGCGCATCTCGGCGTCCGCACGTTGGTCGAGCGTGTCGTAGAATGCCGCCGCCCGGCGGATGGTTTCAGCAGCATCCAGTCGCAGACTATCGATCTGCACGATGCCGGTGTCGCACTCTGCGGGATGCCAGTCGAAGCGCGCCGTGGCCGTGAGATCGAAGAGCCAGCGCGGCGCGGACGTCCGGACGATCAGGCGCAGCGCCGGCGCGAGACGGTGCAGCGCATTGAGAACCTCGATATCGCGTGACGCATGCCCGAAGCCATGGCCCGAGATGTAGAACGCGAGCGTCGGCACTGCCATCGGCGCGGGCGTCAGGCTTCTTGAGCGGTCGCGGCGCGAGCATGCGCGCCCGGCAGGGCCACGTTCAGCACGTCTTCCAGCGTTTCCGCCGGTACGAAGTGCATGTCGCGCCGTACCTCGGGCGCGAGTTCGTCGAGGTCGGGGACGTTCAGCGCAGGCAGCACAACCGTGTGAATCCCGAGGCGTCTCGCCGCCAGCATCTTTTCGCGAATTCCACCGACGGGCAGCACGAGTCCCGTGAGCGTGATCTCGCCGGTCATCGCGACATCCTCTTTGATCGGCTCGTGGCGGATCGCCGACAGAATCGCCGTGGCCATCGTGACGCCTGCCGAGGGGCCGTCTTTCGGGATCGCCCCGGCGGGCACATGGACGTGGAGATCGTGTCCATCGAGGAAGTTCGCTGAAATCCCGAATGCGCTCGCGTGGGCACGGATGTGGCTCACCGCCGCGCGTGCGGACTCCTGCATCACGTTGCCGAGCTGTCCCGTGAGGATGATCTGGTGATTACCGCCTGGGAGGAGGCTGGCCTCGATGAAAAGAACGTCGCCGCCAGTCTCCGTCCACGCCAATCCGGTCGCCACGCCCGCCCTCGACGTCCGGAACGAGGTCTCGCGATGCATCCTGGCGGGCCCGAGATACTCGGTCAGGTTCTCCTGGGTGACGACGGCCGTCGGCGCCGGTCCTTCGGCCTCCTGGCGGCTGGCCACACGCGCCGCAACTTTGCGTGCGATTGCTCCTATCTGGCGCTCGAGGCTCCGGACGCCGGCTTCGCGTGTGTACTGTGAAATGACGGCCCGGAGGCCCGCCTCGGTGATGTCTACTGCGCTCGGTCCGAGGCCGTGCTCTGAGAGCTGCCGCGGAATGAGAAAGCGCCGCGCGATGTGGAGCTTTTCTTCCTCGCTGTATCCGGCCAGCTGGATGATCTCCATGCGATCCAGCAGCGCGGGATGCAGCGTGCCGAGCTGATTCGCCGTGGCGATGAACAGTACGCGCGACAGATCGAACGGCGCTTCGAGATAGTGATCGCGGAACGAGTTGTTCTGCGCGGGGTCGAGCACTTCCAGCAACGCGGCCGCGGGATCCCCCTGGAAGCCCACGGCGATCTTGTCCATCTCATCGAGCATGAACACCGGATTGGCGGCGCCGGCCTGACGCAGGGCCTGGACGATGCGTCCAGGGATCGCACCGATGTACGTGCGGCGATGGCCACGAATCTCGGCCTCGTCACGCACGCCCCCGAGTGAAATCCGGACGAACTTGCGGTTCATCGCCCGGGCGATGGATTGTCCAAGCGACGTCTTGCCCACGCCTGGCGGGCCCACGAAGCACAGAATCGGGCCCTTCATGTCGCCCTTCAACTTGCGGACGGCCAGGTACTCGACGATGCGCTCTTTGACCTTGTCGAGGTCGTAGTGATCCTCGTCGAGGACGCGGCGAGCTTCGACTGGATCGAGGCGGTCTGGGGTCGTCACGCCCCACGGCACCTCGAGGAGCCAGTCCATGTACGTGCGGACCATCTGATATTCGGGAGAGGCCGCCGTCATGCGTGCGAGTCGGTCGATCTCGCGGCTCGCAATGGTCAGGATCGCCTCGGGCAGCTGGGCTTTCGCGACGCGGTCGCGCAGCTGTTTGATCTCGTCCGCTTCGCCTTCGCCCAGCTCGTCCTGGATCGCGCGGAGCTGCTGGCGCAGGTAGTACTGCCGCTGCGCGTGCGACATCTCCTGCTGTGCCTGCGATTCGATCTTGCCCTTGACTTCGAGGAGCGCGATCTCGCGCGCCAGCGCGGCCGAGATCGATTCGAGCTTCGTGATCAGTCGATCCGCTTCGAGCAGCTTCTGCTTCTCCTCGACGGGCATGTCGAGCAGGCTGCCGAGCAGGTATGCGAGGCGCAGCGGATCGTCGATTCGCGCGACGACTTCGCGCAACTCTTGTGAAAAGCCGCTGGCGAGTGACAAGGCGCGATCCACCTGCTCCTGCAGGCGGCGGACGTAGGCGTCCACTTCGACGTTGCGCTCGATCTGCTCTGGGATGGGCGTGATCAGCGCGCGCATCGAGAGTCCCGTGCGCGTAATCACGTCCGCCCGCACGCGCGCGATGCCTTCGACGATCACGTGGAGGCCCGTCGGGTTCCTGGCCATCTGACGGATGACTCCGACCGTGCCAATCCGCTTCATCTGCTCGGCGGTGGGATCGTCGGCATCTCCTTCCTGCAGCACGAGCAGCAGCATGCGGTCGCCGCCGAGCGCCCGGTTCACCGACTCGACGGAGACGGGTCGATTGACCGCCAGCGGGTGAACGCTCAGCGGGAACGAGACCGTGCCTCTGAGCGGCAGCACGGCAACTTCCGGCGGCAGTGGCGGTGTGGACTGATCGTCGGCCATGGAATCGGCAGCGCGAGGAGTGGGGGAGACTGTATTTGACCGCGAAGCGCGCGCGGCCGTCAACGCGGCCGGCGAGGGCGCATGCCGCGAGACTCACCGGCGCGGCTGAGGATTTACGATGCCGCTCTCAGCCGTCCGTGCTGAGCATGACGGGCTGCACAGGCAGAGCCGCCTCATTATCGCCTCAGCCAGGCCGCCCACGAGTCTCGGGGCCGGGTGTCGACTCTCTGATATATGCTCCTTGAATGCAGGAGCGCGACTTCTTCACGGACAAGCCGGAGACCCGTCCGGCCAGCTACGCGTGTCCGCGCTGCGGCCGCCGCAACAGCTACGATGTGCGGTGGGTGCGCCGAACGAAGAAGCCGCGGCTGCCCAATGGCGCGGACGAGCGCGATCGCGCGATGTACGCGAAGCTCCGCGATTACCTGGTCCGGATCGACGACAACCTGACGTGCAAGACGTGTCAGAAGAAGTTCGAGATCCCGTCACACCAGTCGCTGGTGTTCGTCGACGATATTCCGACGGGACTGCCGAAGGACGAAGACATGGAGGAATAGCGAGCCTACCGCTCCGCTCTTCCTCGGCACCCGGCGCAGGGCACACGGCTGACGGCCGCCAGCCCTCAGCCTTTAGCCCTCAGCCCTTAGCCTTTCACCTAGTAGAGCCCCGGAATCATTCGCCATCGCACGCGCTTCGTGTACGCGACGTATTCCTCGCCGAACGTGTCCACGAGCGATCGCTCTTCGAACGGAACGGCGAGCGCGAGGTACGCGGAGCTCACCGCGGCGAAGGTCAGACGCGTGGCCGTCATGTCCGGTGCCCCGAATGTCATGAGCACCCATCCGAGGTAAATCGGATGCCGCACGACGTGGTACGGCCCGATTACCTTGAACCGCGGCGGGCGGTCGGTGCCCGTCGCCTGCCGGATCCCCGAGAGCTCCCAGATATCGAGCACGCCGGCTGAACGCAGCGTGAGCCAGACTCCGATCAGCTGCAGAATCCAGCCTGCCGGGCGCAATGTTCCGCGCAGTGCGTACATAAGGCCTGGCACCGGCTGCCACCACCAGCAGGTCAGCGCGAGGAGCACGCTGCCGGTCCACACATACGTCGTCCGTTCCAGCGCTGGAGGGATGAGTCGAGTCACCAGGCGTTTAGCGCCGGTCCTGGCCAGCACGCTGTGGTGAATGGCGAAGACGCTGAAGAGCGTGACGTCGACGACCACCGGCCATGGCAGCGTGGCGGCGTCTGTCACCCGTCCGAACGGTCCGAGGTACGAATACCCGCAGAAAACCATGGACGCGACGAACGCGGCGCCGCCAAGCCAGGCCCAGGCGCGTGCGGTCGGTCCAGCTGCTGACGAGGCGGGCATAGAGGCCGCTATTATAGGAACTGCATGCGAGACCGCGCGCCGCGCGTCGTGATTTCGGGCATTGGCGTGGTCTCGTGCTTTGGCGTGGGGCGGGAACTGTTCTGGGAGTCCGTCCGGAACGGCAGAAGCGGCACGCGCGCCATTACCGAGTTCGACGTCTCGACATTCCCCTGCAAAGTCGCCGCACCTGTCCCGTCAGTCACCATGGCGGATGCGCAGCCGCTGGCGGGGGAACAGGGGAATGGCTGGGAATCCCGCGCGGATCCCAAACGCTACTCCCGCGCGGCCCTTTTCGGCGTCGTTGCCGCCCGCGAGGCGTGGAACGATGCAGGGCTTCGCGTCGGTGAGCCTCGGGCCGGCGTCCTTATCGGCAGCGGCGGCGGAGGCATCGATGTCGGCGAAGCGCAGTATCGCGACTTCTTCACGAGCGGCGGCAAGCACGTCACACCGTACGCCATTGCCGTGGGGATCGTCGGGATGGTGTCGAGTGAAGTGTCGATCTCGCTCGGGCTTCGCGGAGTCAGCCACGTGCTCTCCACGGGGTGTACGAGCTCCACCGACGCTATTGGCTACGCCCTTGCGTTGATTCGATCCGGTGAAGCCGACGTGCTGCTCTCGGGCGGTGCGGACGGTTGCGTGACGCCTGGAATGATCTTCGGCTTCTCGCGTATGCGGGCGGTGTCGACGCGGTACAACGATCGAGGTGACCAGGCGTCGCGGCCGTTCGACCGAGGGCGCGATGGGTTCGTCCTCGGCGAGGGCGCGTGGATGCTGGTGCTCGAGCGCGAGGATCGCGCGCGCGATCGAGGCGCACCGATCTACGCCGTTGTCGAAGGCTATCACTCGACGTGCGATGCCTACCACCGCGTGCAGATGGATCCCGACGGTGCGGAGATCATCGCGTGCATCGATGGGGCGCTGCAACGGGCAGGGCGGTCACACGAAGAGATCGGCTACATCAACTATCACGGGACGTCTACGGTCCTGAACGATGCCATTGAATCGCGCTCGGTGCGGCGCGCGTTCGGATCGCTCGCCGACCGCATCCCCGGCTCCTCGACGAAGTCGATGATCGGCCATCCGCAAGGCGCGAGCGGTGCCGCAGGCGTCGTTACGACAGCCCTCGCGATCTCGCGAGGATTTCTGCCGCCCACTGCCAATCTCGACGATCCCGATCCGGATTGCAGCATGGACTTCCTCCCCCTGCAGGGGCGCGCGACGCGCATCGATGCTGCGCTCTGCAACTGCCTCGGGTTCGGATCCAAGAACAGCGCGCTCGTGCTGGCCCGGCCATGATGGATGCCGATGTTCTTGTCGCCGGCGCAGGGCCCGCGGGAGCACTGACGGCGATTCTGCTCGCGCGCGCCGGATGTCGCGTACGGCTGCTCGACCGCGAGACGTTTCCGCGGCACAAGCTGTGCGGTGACACGCTCAATCCCGGCGCGGTCGCCATCCTCGAGCGGCATGGACTGTCGGCGTCGATCGCGTCCCGGGCGCTGCCAATCCGCGGCATGGTCGTGACGAGTCCGCAAGGCGTACGCGTCATCGGGGAATATGGGGCCGGAGTACGAGGTCTCTCGCTGCTGCGTCGAGACATGGACTGGCTGCTCGTGGAGCAGGCGATCGCCGCGGGCGTGTCCTTCGAGCCGCACGTGATCGTGCAGGACGCACTGACCGACGTGGCTGACGGCGTGACACGCGTCGTCGGGCTGTCAATCAGGTCTGCGCATGGGGAAGTGCATTCGTTCAGAGCGCCGCTGACGATTGCCGCCGACGGACGCCGTTCGCGGCTCGCGTTTGGCCTCAGACTGGCAAGGCATCCGCGAACACCCCGTCGGTGGGCCATTGGGTCGTACTTCAGCGGCGTGGACGGTCTCGCCGGGTTTGGTGAGATGCACATCCGGGACGGCGCGTATATCGGTGTGTCGCCGGTTCCGGGCGGTCTGACGAACGCGTGCACCGTGGTATCCGATCCCACACCAAACACACTCGCCAATCCTGCAGCGCTGCTGATCGATACGCTGCGACGTGATCCAGTGCTCGCTGATCGCTTTTCGGACGCCCGGATGGAAGAGCCTCCCGTCGTGATCGGACCGCTGGCCGTGGACGCCACGGGCGAATGTGTGGCAGGTCTGCTGACGGTTGGCGACGCAGCCGGATTCATCGATCCGATGACCGGCGATGGTCTGCGCTTCGCGTTTCGGGGCGTGGAACTGGCTGCAGCCGTCGCCGTCGAATCAGGCGGTGTCAGTCTGGCGAGCGCTCGTGCACTGGCCGTACGCCGCGACCGCGAGTTCCGTGGCAAGTGGCGGATGAATCGTGCGCTACGTGCGCTCGTCGCGTCACCGATGGCGGTGTCCTGCGTCGCCGCGAGCGCGAGAGTGTGTCCGCCGATCGTGCGTCAGCTGATCGCGCGCGCCGGGGATGTGCCCTAGTTGAAAGTTCGTAGTTCGTAGTCCGTAGTCCGTAGTTCGTAGACCGCAGACCGCAGACCGCAGCCCGCAGACCGCAGACCGCAGACCGATCTCACCAATTGATCTCGCCAGGCGCTCGCGGCAGCAGAAAGCGCACGGCAGTCTCGAACCGCTGTGACCAGGCGTGTTCGCTGTGTCCAGCACCCTCGTCCACGACGCAGAGAATCTGGTCGCGCGGGTACGGACATCTCCGGCGCAGGTGCCGGTACAACTGACGCGTCGCTCTGACGTGACGCTGCCCCTCGCCAGTGCCGATGTCGAGATACAGCCGGCCGAACCATCGTTCGATGTCGCCAACGACGCTGGCGATGGCGCCTCGAGCGAACCAGAGCGACGGACTCATGGCGCCGCAGAACCCGAAGATATCCGGACGTTTGAAGAATGCGTAGAGGCTGATCAGTCCTCCCATCGATGAGCCGAGGATGCCGGTGGCGTCCCGCTCGCGGCGCGTCCGCAGTTGTCTGTCGATTCTGGGCTTCAGCGTGTCCACGAGAAACGCCAGATATGCGTCACCGCCGCCGCCGCCGACTTTGGGATCGCGCCAGGGGCTGTATTCGTAGGCGCGGTCCGGACCCATGTTGGGGATGGCGACGATGATGGCTTCGATACCCTGCGGCGAGAGCCGCTCCATGGTCTCGTCCACGTGCCATTCGCCCGCAAACGAGGTGTCGGGATCGAACAGGTTCTGCCCGTCGTGCATATAGATGACGGGATAATGGCGCCCGCTCGTCCGGTATGAGGGCGGCAGGTACACGTGCACGTCTCGTGTGTTGCCAAGCTGCGGACTGCGAACGCCGTGGATGACCCGGATGTGCCCGACGTAGTTGCCCGTGGCGGGAGTCGTGCCCGCGCCCGAATCGAACATGGTGGAGGAATCACAGTATCATTTAGCCTGCCCGTCCTGCTGCCACCGCAGCGTCCCGGGACATGCCCATGGCCCACCGGTTCACTGTCGGCGTCGAAGAAGAGTTCCAGATCGTCGACCCCACCACGTGGGATCTCCGCTCGCACGTCAGCCAGCTGCTCGCGTCGGGGACGCCGTCGCTCGGCGAGCAGATCAAGCGCGAGATGCACCAGTCCATCGTCGAGGTCGGCACGCCGATCTGCGCGGACGTGGCGCAGGTCGAGCGCGAAGTCCTTCGAATGCGGTCGGAGCTCTGCTCGGCCGCCGACCGCGTCGGCCTGGCGGTTGCCGCCGCCGGTACGCACCCATTTTCGAGCTGGATCGATCAGGTCATCTCGCCCGGCGAGCGGTACGAGAACATCGTCGAGGAGCTGCAGCAGCTGGCGCGCTCGCTGCTCATCTTCGGTCTGCACGTGCACGTCGCGATGCCCGACCGGACGACGGCGATCGACATCATGAATGCGGCGCGCTACTTCGTGCCGCACCTGCTGGCGCTCTCCACCAGCTCTCCATTCTGGATGGGGCGTGATACGGGCCTCAAATCGTACCGCACGACGATCTTCCGCCGCTTTCCACGCACGGGGATTCCCGATCACTTCGGATCGTGGAGCGAGTACGAGAACTACGTGAACCTGCTCGTCGATCTGCACTGCATCGACGACGGCAAGAAGATCTGGTGGGACATCCGGCCGCATCCGACGTTCGGCACGCTCGAATTCCGTGTCTGCGACGTGCCGACGCGTGTCGAAGAGACCGTCACGATTGCCGCGCTCGCGCAGGCGATCGTCGTGAAGCTCCACAAGCTCTACACACGCAACATGGGCTTCCGGCTCTATCGCCGCGCGCTCATCGAAGAGAACAAGTGGCGCGCCGCGCGCTGGGGGCTCGACGGCAACCTGATCGACTTCGGCAAGCGAATCGAGGTGCCCATGCGCGCGCTCGCGCTCGAGCTCCTCGAGTTCATCGACGATGTGGTGGACGAACTGGGAAGCCGGCAGTACGTGGACTACGTGCACGCCATCCTGCGCGATGGCACGAGCGCGGATCGCCAGTTGCGCGTCTATCGCGAGACCAACGATCTACGCGCGGTGGTGCAGCACGTCGTGGCGGAAACGCGTCCGGCGCCCGTGCGGGTGTCCTGAGTGCGGCGGAGTGATGCGATGAAAATCGGACTGTTGTGCGGACGTGAATACAGCTTTCCTCCGGCGTTTATCGATCGTGTGAACGCCATGGGCAAGGAGCATGGGATCACCGCGGACTTGGTCACGCTGGGCGGCACGAAGATGCTCGAGCCCGCGGAATACGCCGTCATCGTCGATCGCATCTCACACGAGATCGAGTACTACCGGGGCTATCTGAAGCACGCCGTGCTGCAGGGCACGTACGTCATCAACAATCCATTCTGGTGGACGGCGGACGACAAGTTCTTCAACTACGCGGTCGCGTCGCGTCTCGGCCTCGCGATTCCCAAGACGGTGCTGCTGCCGCAGAAGGCGTACCCGCCGGATGTGGACCTGACGCCCGAGTCGCTGCGCAACCTGTCGTATCCGGTGGATTGGGAAGGACTGCTCGATTACGTCGGTCGGCCGGCCATTCTGAAACCGTTCTCCGGCGGCGGGTGGAAGCACGTCTACAAGGTCCACGACGTCCGCGAGCTGCTGGCCGCGTACGATCGGACCGCTCCGTATTGCATGACGCTGCAGGAGTTCATCGACTTCGGCCAGTACGTGCGGTGCTTCACGTTCGGCAAGACCGACATCATGCCGGTCGCCTACGATCCGAAGGCGCGCCGGTACCTCGTCGAACATCA
The DNA here is from genome assembly GCA_046731935.1 of Acidobacteriota bacterium. Lineage (GTDB taxonomy): Bacteria > Acidobacteriota > Vicinamibacteria > Vicinamibacterales > JAENWD01 > CAVUPP01. Next base: position 2,499 of record JBKPMA010000190.1, on the reverse strand, counting down.
GTACCTGAGTGCCGAGCTCGGTGCACGCGTCGTCGCCGATGCCCAGACGATCAATCAGGCGCTCGGCTACGAGATGAATACGATCGAGTTCGCGATCAAGGACGGCGTGCCGTACGCGATCGATTTCCTGAATCCCGCGCCCGACTTCGAACGCGACCGGATCACGCCCTTCTACTTCGACGTGGTCGTGGACCGGATGGCGCGTCTCGTCATCGACCGCGCGGTGTCGCCCCAGCCGTCCAATCCCTGGCCGCGGTGGGAAGAGCTCGTGGGGCTCGGCGCGCCGCGCGGCGTGATCGGGCAGCCGGCGAGATCGGCCGCCGGAGTCTAGACGCGTGACCGCCTCCTTGCCCGCCGAGGTGTGGCACGGGCTGCTCCGGCCCGACGTCGAGCTCGCTCCGGCCTTCTGGACCGAGCTGTCGGCCACGATGCGCGCGGCGAAGCTCACGTTCGGCGATCGCCTCCACTGCCCGTTTCTTCGCCCGATCTTTCTCGACCCGCGCGATGTGTCGCGGGTGGCCCAGGTGGCGGAAACGCTCGCCGACGTGGGCGAGCGCGTGGTGCAGGCCTCGCTGCAGGATGCGTCAATCCTCGACGCCGTCGGCCTCACCGACGCCGAACGTCCGCTGTTTGCACTCGAACCGGGCTACCCGCGCGCGAGCACGGCCTCGAGACTCGACGGCTTCCTGTTGCCCGACAGTCTCTGGTTTGCCGAATACAACGCAGAGTCGCCGGCGGGCTTCGGTTACACGGAGCGGCTGGCAGCGGTGTTCGACGCGCTGCCGATCATGGCGCGCTTCAGAGAGCGATTCAGTGCCGACTATTTCCGGCTGACCGATCGCATGCTGGACGCGCTCATCGCGAGCTATCGCGAGTGGGGCGGCACCGCCGCGCCGCCCACGATCCTGATCGTGGATTTCCGCGGCGTGCCGACGTGGACCGAGTTCGAGATCCTTCAGGCGCGCTTCGAACAACTGGGTGTACCCACGGTCGTTGCGGACCCGCACGAGATGTCGTACGAAGGCGAACGGCTCACGGTCGCGGGCCGAAACATCGATCTGGTGTACCGCCGCGCGCTGTTCAATGACGTGCTGGCGCACCCTGATGCGTGCGCACCGCTCGTGCAGGCGTACCGCGCACGGACGGTGTGCATGGCCAATACGTTCCGGTGCAAGGTGCCCCACAAAAAGGCGTTCTTTGCGGTCCTGACCGACGAGCGTTTCCGGCACCTGTTCACTGCGTCTGAGCGCGAGCTGATGGCGGCACACATTCCCTGGACGCGGCTTGTGACGGAGCGGACGACGGAGCTCGACGGGCGAACGATTGATCTGCTTGCGCACGTCTTGGCGCATCGCGACGAGTTCGTCGTCAAACCGAACGACGAATACGGCGGCGCGGGAGTCGTGCTCGGTTGGGAAGTGGACGCGGCGGCCTGGCAGGCCGCGCTGGATCGCGCGGTCGCCGAACGCGGTGCATGGGTGGTGCAGCGGCGGATTCCAGTGCGGCGCGAAGTGTTCCCGATGGTCGACGCGCCGCAGGGCGTGTCGATGCGCGACATGCTGGTGGATCTCGCGCCGTACTTGTTCCGGGGCAAGGTCGCCGGGTTTCTGACCCGATTGAGCAGTACCGGACTGGCCAACGTGACCTCGGGCGGAGGACAGGTTCCCGCCTTCGTCGTCACACCGCGGGAGTCGTGACCGATGCCGTTTGATTGCCTGCACCGCCAGCAGTTCGGTGCGGACATCTGCCTGACGGATTGCCCGGCCACCTATGCGGCTGGCGGCTGCCACTACGCTCGTGTGGAGCGGGAGGGCGATCTGCCGCCGGCCGACCCGGCAATCGTCGACGTCGCCGTCCTCGACATGCATCACGGCTGGCCGAATCTCGGTCACGCCGCGATCGTTCACGCCATCCAGAACGCCGTGTGCGATCTGCAGCCGGTGCTGCAGGAGGCCGGGCTCTCGTTTCGCGTGATTTCGTTCGACGTCAGGCGAGGCCAGCAGGTGCCGGAATTGCCCGGGGGCCGGCACGCGCTCTACATCGGCACTGGTGGACCGGGGCATCTCGATCCGTCGCGGAACGACGGGTCCTCGCCTGGCTCGCAGGGCATTGTCGAAGATGCGCGCTGGGAGCCCAAGGTGTTCGCGCTGTTCGACGCCATACGCGCAGACCGCGATGCCGCACTGCTTGCCGTGTGCCATACGTTCGGCGTGATGTGCCGCTGGCTGGGTGTCGCTGACGCGGTGCTCCGCACCGAGCGGCAGGGTGGAAAGAGCGCTGGTGTGCTGGAGAATATGCTCACGCCCGACGCGGCAGATCATCCGTGGTTCGGCCGCTTTGCCCGTGAGCTCGCGGACCGCCGCCGGTTCAGGATCCTGGACAACCGCTTGTACGACCTCATCCCGACTGCGACGGGGGGCTCGCATGGGGTCGCCGCACTCAGCCACGACACTCGCGGCTTAGGCGGGTCTCGCGGCGATGCAATAACGATGATCGAGG
>JBKPMA010000189.1:0-4979 GCA_046731935.1 Acidobacteriota bacterium | reverse complement strand
CCCGCTGACAGCCATTGCCCACGAGAGACCCGTGAAGGATGCCGGAGCGATGCCGATCACCGTGAACGATCGGCCGTTCAACGTGATCGGCTGACCGACAATCGACGGATTCCCACCAAAGCGCCGCTGCCAGTAGCGATGGCTGAGGACGATGACCGGTGCGCCGCCCCTGGACTCACCAGCTCCGGGATGCAACAGTTCGCCGAACTCCGCGGTCACCCCCGCGAGGTCGAAGTAATTGGGCGAGACTACTTCGATCCACGTGCGCTCGGCCGCCTGCCCGTGCGTGCTCACGTGGACCGGTGTCGGCATGAACGCCGCGAGATCCTCGAACGCGGCGACGGATTTCCGGTAGTCGAGATAATCCGGGTACGAGTAGCCGTACGGGACGTTGATGATCTCGCCGCGCTGCATGACGACGACGAGCTGCTCGGGCGCCTTGGCACGGAGCGGCTGCAGGAACAAGGCGCTGACAATCGAGAAGATCGTGGTGTTGACGCCGATGCCAAAGGCGAGTGTGAGAATGGCAACCAGCGTGAACCCTGGCTGCTTGGCGATGTTGCGCAGTGCCTGACGCATGTCGTCGAGCATCGAGAATCCTCCCGCCGTTCTGTCACAGATACGATGGCGGTTCAGTCAGAGTTCAGGCCGCCAGCGTCGGAATCGCGTCGAGCTTCGAGTATTCTTGCTCCGATGTCACGTACCTTTGTCGCCGTCTGTCTCGTCCTCGCGGCCGCGTCTGGTGTTTCGGCGCAGTCCGCTGGCGGGAAGTATCAACCAACCTGGGAGTCCCTCGACACCCGCCCTGCACCCGAATGGTACCTGGACGCGAAGTTCGGGATCTTCATTCATTGGGGCGTCTATTCCGTGCCTTCATTTGCCGATCCCGGCCAGTACGCGGAATGGTACTGGCACACACTGCAGGTGACGCCGCCAGACAGCGACAAGGACGCGCTCGCGCAGCACAAGTTGACGCAGGATTTTCACGACCGCGTGTACGGCGCTGCGTTCAGCTACTACCAGTTTGCGCCGATGTTCAAGGCGGAGCTGTTCGATCCGGACGACTGGGCGCGGATACTCAAACAGTCCGGCGCTCGCTATGTGGCCCTCACGTCGAAGCATCACGACGGCTTCTGCATGTTCCCCAGCGCCGAGGCAAACCGCGACTGGGGCCAGCCCTGGAACGCCGCAGACATCGGACCTCGCCGCGACCTCCTCGGCGACTTGTCGACAGCGGTGCGCAAGGCGGGGTTGAAGATGGGCTTCTATTACTCGTTGTACGAGTGGTTCAATCCGCTCTGGTTGAACGATCATGCGCTCTTCGTCGAGAAGCACATGATTCCCCAGTTCAAAGACGTGGTCACGCGATACAAGCCGTCGATCATCTTCAGCGATGGTGAGTGGGAGATGCCCTCGGCCGACTGGAAGTCGACCGAGCTTCTTGCGTGGCTGTACAACGAGTCGCCGGTCAAAGACGAGGTGATCGTCAACGATCGATGGGGCAAGGAGACGCGCCACAAGCACGGCGGGTACTACACGACCGAGTACGGCGCCGGACTGCCCGATGCGTCACATCCCTGGGAAGAGAACCGCGGCATGGGCTTTTCGTACGGCTACAACCGGAACGAACCGCTCAGCAACTATCGCACCGGACTGGAACTGGTCTGGATGTTCGTGGACACGGTCTCACGCGGCGGCAACCTGCTGCTCAATATCGGACCACGCGCCGACGGCCGCATTCCCGAAGTCATGCAGGATCGTTTGAAGGAAATGGGCGACTGGCTGTCGGTCAACGGCGAAGCGATTTACGGCACCCGCGCCTGGACGCGCACCGCGCAGTGGACGACGGGACGGATGCCCGAGCAGGGGTACGGCGAGTTCCGCGTCAAATACGACATCCTTCGAAGCGCAGGGCAGCACCCCATCAACGGCATCGCCGTCAAGCAGGTGTTCTTCACCAAGAAGTCCGACACCTTGTATGCCATTACGCCGGGATGGCCCGGTGAGACACTCGTGCTCAAGGACATCGATCCTGCATCGACGACGACGATCACCCTGCTTGGTGTGGGGACGCCGCTCAAGTGGAAGAAGCAGGGGAAGGACATCGTGATAGAGACTCCGCGGCTCTCCGTGGATCAGCTGCCATGCAAGTACGCGTACGCCTTCAAGGTGACGGGAATCAAGTAGGAGGGCATGGGGGCCGAGGTCGACGTCCCTCAGGGCTCGCGGGCAAGGGCGGGGGCAGCATTTCGACTCACGCCTTTGGCCTTCAGCCCCTGGCCTCTAGCCGTCGAGGGTGTGCTAGCCTGTCGCTCCATGCGCATCCTTTTCCTGCCACTCACACTGATTGCTGCATTCACCCTGGCCGGGTCGCCAACCGTCGTCGCGCAGAGCGATCAGGCCATCACACCTGACAAGGTCTTCGGCTTGTTCAACGGCAAGGATCTTTCGAACTGGGAGCCCGACGTTCCGGCGAAAGACACGAACCCCAACGCACCTGCGAGCTTCATCATCCGCGACGGCATGCTCGTCAGTCTGGGCGAGCCTCAGGGTCACCTCGTGACCAAGCAGGCTTATCGCGACTACCGGCTGGAAGCGGAGTACCGGTTCCCGGGAAAGCCTGGCAATTGCGGCATCCTCGTCCATGCGTCCAAGCCGCGCGCACTCTACAAGATGTTTCCGCAGTCGATCGAAGTGCAGATGATGAGCGGTGACGCCGGCGACTTCTGGTGCATCCAGGAGAACATCGAAGTTCCCAACATGGAGACCCGCCGTCCCCGGAAGGCGGGCGAGAAGTGGGGAGGCGCAGAGGGCGATGCGCGGCGCATTCTCAATCTCACCGACAATTCCGAGAAGCCGCTTGGGCAGTGGAACACGATGATCATCGAGGCGCGCAGCAAGTCCATCACCGTCTGGGTCAACGGGGATCTCGTCAACAACGGGACGAACGCCAGTGTGGATCACGGGAAGATCGCCATCCAGGCTGAAGGCGCCGAGGTCGAGTTCAGGAAGGTGCAACTCGGTCCGCTACCTACAAAATAGGCCTGCTCCCAGCCTGAACTATTGATGAGCTTTCGAGAGCGACGAGCGTATAGTCGGGGCACTCCACCGCCCACGGCGGGCGGCGGAGCCTCTTCGAGAGGGGGGCTATGCGCAACGTTCGACCGTGGTCGTCTCGTTCGTTCTCGCTCGTGTGTGTGTCGGCGGCTATCCTCGCGTCAGGCGTTGGACTGGTCGGCCGCACGCCTCAAGCCGCGCCACCAGCAAAGGCAGCGGCACCGGCGAAACCTGCCGCGGCAGCCGCCGCTGCGCCGGCCGGACCGCAGTTTCTGCTCGCGATTACCGACGTCAAGCCGGATTCGTGGGACGCCTACGTGGCGTTGCAGAAAGCGGAGGGCATGCCGGCGCTGCAGAAGGGCGGTCGAGACACGCGCCGGGCGTGGCGCACGCAAGGCATCGGACGAGCGTTCGAAGTCGCGTATCTCTACCCCGTCAAGAGCTGGGGCGAGCTCGACGACGATCCGCCCATCCGGAAAGCGCTGGGGGCGGACGGCGAGAAAGCCTACAACGGCAAGATCCGGACGATGCTCGTGAGCTCCAGAACGATTGCGCTGCGTCTTCGCACCGACTTGAGCTATGGGCTCGATTCCGCACCGCCCTCGAAGATGGGCATCCTGGCGCACGTGCAGGTGGCACCCGGGAAGCAGGCCGCGTACGAAGGCTTGATCAAGAGCGACTGGATCCCGGCGCTCAAGAAGGCGGACGTGGCGTTGTACGGAGTCTACGAAGTGTTGCTCGGCGGCAACATGGGCGAGTACTACACGTTCACGCCAATCGACAAATTCGCGGCGCTCGACGCGGGACATCCCATCATGAAAGGGATGACGCCCGCGCAGTACAGCGTGCTGTCGTCGAAGATGGGCGCGAACCTGTCGCAGGTCGAGCGCTCGATCACGAAGCTCGACGAAGATCTCAGTTTCGGCGGACCCACTCAATAACCGGACTCGACGCTTGAGGGCGCGAGGACATCCCGCGCGCCCTCAGGCCTGTAACGAGCGCAGCATTCCGCGGAAGTACTTCAGCACGCGCACACCATCGCACGAGGACTCGCCGAGCTCCGCGTAGCAGTAGCCCCCGAAATTGATACCCTGGAGCAGCTTCACGAGCTTCCTCCACGGATACTCCTCGACATAGAGGTCCCGCATGTGGACCTGCCCAATCCGGTGCTGCACGAGCTTGAAGTTTGCTTCGAGGCCGCCGTCTTCGAGGTCTGTCTGATTTGAATTCCAGCAGACGAAGAGAGCCGGTGGTTCTCCGGCGTGCTGCAGGATGCGATGGATGTTCGGCACGCGCTCGGTTTCGGGACCATGCACTTCGAGCTGGATGTGGATGCCCTGATCTGCAGCCGTCTTGCTGCAATCCGCCAGCGCGTGGCCGATCTGCTCGAGCGTCTTGTCGTGCGGAACATCGCTCCGGAAGCCGTTCGGCCGCACCTTGATGCTGGCGGCGCCCACGTCAACCGCGAGCTGAATCCACTGCTTGGTTTCCGCGATCTGCTTGGCCAGGACGGCGGGGTCTGCGGCGTGGTACTCGCACGTCGTGCCGAGGCTCGCCAGCTTCAGCGGGCTGTCTTGGAACTTCTTCCGGACCTCACGCCGCGCGTCGGGCGAGAGTGACAACTCGACGCCATGCGCATGGGTGGTTCGCAGCTCGACACCTTCGATACCGGCCTCGGGCAGGTTCTTCAGGATGGTCGCGAGGTCCCAGTCCTTCGCGATGTTGTACGTGACCGCACCAACTTTGAACGGCGGCGGCGGACCGGCAGGTGACTGAGCCGCCGTCGCGGAATCCGAACCCAGCGACAGCGTTGCGGCTGCCGTAGCGGTCACGGACGTGAGAAACGTGCGGCGAGAAGGGCTCGAGGCGTTCATTGGCTTCCTCATGGCGTTCGTAGACCGAAGTCCGTAGACCGTAGACCG
>JBKPMA010000188.1:0-5703 GCA_046731935.1 Acidobacteriota bacterium | reverse complement strand
TTTGCAGTCGAGGTCGTGCGACGGTGAGGCTCAGGTACGCGGCTGAGGCGTCGCCAACACATGCCACGTCCGCGGGCCTTTGGCCGTTCAGTTCGGAGCGACCATAGACGATACGCGCAACGTGCACTTCGCACGGCGCATTGGGGTCGCGGATTTCTCAAAAACGGTAATGCCGACGTCGGCGGCGTGGGGAGCCGCGACGCCGCGCTGACACGCGTGGAAAATGCTTTCCGTTTTTATCCCGATCGCGACGATTCGCCTTTCGCTCGTTCGTCCGACGGTCAGTGGCGATCTAGGAGTCCGTGTCACGTCGCCGGCGTGACAGCCCCGGAAGATATCGGGAGAAACGGACGCGAAGCGCCGTCAGATCGGGAGGGTCGATCCGCAGCTCGTTCGCGACACGATGAATCTCGCCTTCTTCGGCGGTCGAGATCCCCTCGTCGGCGGCCGAGATGACGAAGAGACATCGCACGAGCGCCAGCTTCTGGTCGTACGTTGCCAACGTCGAGAACTCGCGCGCCACGAGAAAATCGGCGGTGGCCCCGAACCGAACGTTGCTCTTCGTCGCGAGCTCCGCAACGAGGCCGGACTGGTCGGGCGTCAGCTGGCCGTACTCCTCGAGGAGCGTCTTCATGGCCCGTGTTTCTTCCTGCGAGGCGGCGCGGTCCGCCAGCGCGACACGTGCCAGCAGGTACGCGAACGCTGCCAGATAGCGCGCGAGTCCGGGCTCGAGGTGCTCGAGCGCCTCGAGCGTCTCTCGGAGCGGTTCGACTCGCTCGTCGTCAATGGCGTCGAGCCCGAGCCAGGCGCGAATAGTCTCGAGAGGCATCTCCTCAGGTTAGCAGGTAGGCCGCGCGCCGGCAGCGCTCGGCAGTCTGTGAATGACAACAGCCGGGGACGGCGCCGGCCTCGATCTGAGACACCCGAACGCGAGTTCCGGCCGAAGACGCGGGATTCCGCCAGTCCTGCTCGATCGGCGTCTGGCAATCAGCTTGCCTTCAGACGTAATGTGGACGACTTGGTTCACGTGACCGCCGGAGACCATCCATGACGACCGCGACTCGGCTCGCAATCTCGGGCACCCTCGTCCTGGCGATGGCTGGCCCCGCAGCCGCTCAACGCAGCCGCAGCGCATCGCCGCGTGGGAGTGGACCGTCTCAGGGTGCGGTGTCCGCCCCCCGTCAGGCCGCGCCGCGTTCGTATGCCGGGCGAGCACCTGCGGGAGCGCCGCCGGTCGTCAACGGCCGTAGTGGTCCATACGCTGTACCCCGTGGCGTCGCTCCTCGCGGATATGCCGTGCCCCGGTCATATGGTCGCTATCACGGCGGCGGGTATGGGTATCGCGCGCACGGCGGGTACTACGGGTACCATGGCCACGGGTACGGCTACTGGCGCCCATACCCGTATTACACATTCCGTCCGCACTTCAGCATCGGATTCGGCCTGTATCTGGGCTACCCCGTGCCGTATCCGTATCTGTACTCCTATCCGTACCCGTACGCGTATTCGTACCCTCCATACGCAGCGCCGTATCCGGCGTATCCACCGTCGTCGCCGTACCCGTATGGAAATCAGTATCCGCAGTACCCGGAGCAGGGATACCCCACGCAGCCGTATCCCGAGCAGCCGTACCCGGATCAAGGCTCGAGTCCGTACCCGCAACAGGGATATCCGCAGCAGCAGGGGTATCCCCAGCAGCAGTATCAGCAACAGGGTCAAGTGAACGTCACGCCAGGAGTCACCGGCGGACTCAGCTTCGACATCAACCCCTCGACGGCTGACGTCATCGTGGATGGCCGGAACTACGGCGACGTCGCCACCTACTCACCCAGGTCGCAGCAGCCGCTTGCGCTTGGGCCGGGCCGTCACCGGGTCGAGATTCGCCAGCCCGGGTATCGCTCCCTCGAATTCGATGTCAACGTGGTTGCGGGGCAGGTGCTGCCCTACCAGGGAAGCATGGAGGCGAACTGACGCACGGGCTGAAGCGTCAGTGGCACTCGCCGAGCGATCGCTAAGGTGTCGAGTGGCTAGCGGATCGGCTGCCTTTCCTTGAGCGTCCAGCCCACGCCTGCGATCGCGGCCCGCATCTGCTTCGACGTCCGGCCTGTGAGATGCAGTTCGACCGGCGTGACGCCAAGCTCCGCTTTCACGCGCCCAACGATCTCGGTCAACACGCCGCGCGAGCGCGCGGTCGAGCGAACGTAGTCGAGCGGCAGGAGCATCACTGCGTGACTGCCCTGTCTTGCCACGATGACCTGCGAGTCGTCCAGGACTGCCGTGATGGGGGCGGCTGCGTGCGCGCGCTGGAGCATCTCGGCGCTCTCGACATAAAAGAGCGCGCTGCGCTCGCCTTCCGCCTTTGCCGCCGCGCCCACGTACGCCACCAACCCCTTCGCCTTCACGGCGTCGAGCGCCGCGATGAATCTTGTCTGGGACGTGAGCGTGTAACCGCGGTTCATGAAGAAACGCTGCCGATCCGTATCGGATACGCCGAGGGCCTTGAGCCGCTCTTCGTTGATTTTCCGCAACTCCTCTGGATCCTTGCCCCAGACGAGATCGCCAACCGATGCCGAGGTCGTGACGATGGCCGGGATCGGCAACACGACCTTGGTGGCAATGCCCCCCGCAGCGTCGATGCGGCCAATGTCCTTCAGTGCCGAGAACAGGACCGGATTTGTGGTGTACGGGTCGGCGCCCACCTTGCGCGCCCACCGGCGCATCGCCCCCGAGACGCCGAGGACCGCATTGGCGGTGCCTTCTCCGGCGTTCTCCTTGGGAGCGGCAGATTCGCTGTCGTTGCCGACGGAGTCGGCGGCCCGCTTTGACATGCGCCCGAGATTGACGCCGAACCGCTTCACGCCTGCGCCAACCCCTTTCGCTGTATCCACCGGATCCGTGACAACCTTCACGGCGCTCTTCCCGACGTTCAGGACGGCCCCGCCCGCCGAGTCGAGAAAGACCTTGCTCTTCGAGACCTCGTCGAGCTCCGCTAGCGCGCGTACCTCGTTCAGGCGCGTGGTCAGCTGCGAGAGACCCACGGCCGACAGCTCGCCATAGTCCGAGGTGATCGCGAACTCGTGGAAGAAACCCTCGGTCTTGACCGGCTCCTTGACCGTGTAGTGTGGTCCTTTCCGGACCTCGCTCGTGAGCAGCGTCGACGCCGTGAACGACGGCGCCGGTTCGTCGCCTTTTTCTGCTGCCACGGTCGCGGAGACGAGCGCGAGTGCCGCCAGGCAGAGTGCCCGTGCTCGAGGCGTTGCCATCATGTCTGTCTCGATTCGGAGGGTGTGCCGCGTTGACGCCTTTAGCGCGCTGACGGCGACGGCACGTTTTCGACCAGCTGCACGCGCCGATTTTTCGATTTGCCGTCTTCAGTCCTGTTGGAGGCCACCGGACTCGCGAAAGACACCCCGACAGGGGTCAACCGCTTCGGATCGATCCCGAGCTTCGACGTCAGGATCTGGACGACCGACGCGGCACGGCGCTGTGACAGATCCATGTTGAACTCGAACGTCCCCACATTGTCCGTGTGGCCGACCACGAGCAGCCGCAGCGTCGGTTGTGCCTTGAGCAGCTTCGAGACCTCATCGAGCGTCGGCATCGATTCGGGCTTGACCACGGCGCTCCGAGTGTCGAACAGGATGCCGTACAGCGCGACGCTGCCGGTCGCCGCGATACCAGACGCCATCTCGCCTGCGGAGACGGTCACCATGTTGGTTTCCATCGGCTTCGCTTCGACGACATCCAGCTGCACGAGCACCTGGCCATCAACGGCCGTCTTCTTCTTGTCCGGCGGGTTGGCGGAGACGTACTTCCCCCAGTCAGTGCCGATCGCCACGGAGTACAGCGCGATATGCACGTCGCCTTCCGGGCGCGCCAGCTTCGCGGCGAGGAACTGATCGCTGGTGGACGCGACGGCGCTCAGCAGCGGATTCCCGTCGCCAGGCAATTCGAGGTCGGCGTATCGCGTCTCTGGAAACGGGGTGTCGTCGGGTCCCTGCCCGAGCGCCTCGTGGGCGCCTGAAAAAAGCGTCGTGAACCCGGCCTTCTTCAGATCCTGCTCGTAATTTCGAAACACTTCGAGGGGCGACCGCCCGGGCGGCACGAGGTAGGTGATGCGCGTCACCCGCCCTTCGAGCTTCAGCACTTTGGGAAAGCGCGCGTCGCTGCCGCGACCGACCAGCGGTCCGACAATCAGCTGATACTGGTCGTACGCCTTCTGCTGGTAACGGACGATGGTCGAGCCCTCGTAGCGCTTGATCAACGGAAAGTCGGCGCTCTTGGGAACGTCGCCGGCACGGACCAGCGCCGTCAGGGACACCAGCAGCGAAACCACTCCAAGGTGAAATACGCGTCGTCGCATGAACTGATCTCCAGACAACCGGCCCGCGCGTTATCGCGGCGCTTGGCAACGATCGTTGCGCACACGAACATGAAGATGCGGGCGATCGTGCCCGCGTCTCGACTCGGAGTGGATGGCGAATCCTACCACTTCTGTGCCGCGTCGCTCTGCTAGCATGTCGCAATGCTGGCGATGCTGCGCGATCTGGTCGCTCACAAATGGCACGCGAATGCGGCGCTGCTGAGTGCCATCAGGCAGAACCAGACGGCAGCCTCCGATCCCCAGATCCTCCAGCTGCTGCACCACATCCTGCTCGCGAATCGGTTCTGGCTACTCACCGTCCTCACCATTCCGTTTGCGCTCGACGAGGAATCGCGTCCGGCGGAGTCCTTTGCGGCGCTGGTGCAGCGATACGCCGTGACGCAGTCAGAAGAGTCCGGCTGGCTCAGGACGGCGACCGAGGCCGATCTCGATCGAATACTGCACGGCGCTCTCATTCCGCATGGCGAGTGCTCGACGTGGCAGGCGTTCATGCAGGTGTGCCTGCACTCGCACGGGCACCGCGTCGAGTGCGCAAAGCGGCTTCGCCACCTTGGTGGAGCTCCGCCGCAGAGCGATTTCATCATCTGGCTGCGGCATCGGCCGGAGGCCGACTGGGCCAGTGTCGCCGGTCACAGCGATTCCGTGTGACTGGCGCTCTTCTATTGCTCACCCATAGGAGTTGTGTCATGCTCGTATGGGGAGACAATAGGATGCCTGACGGGAGGAACGCATGAACGGTCTGCGTCGCATGCTGTCGCGGCTGCGCGGACTCCTCTCGAGAGATCGGTCGGACATCGCGTTCGACGCCGAGCTCGAGAGTCATCTGCAGCTCCATGTCGACGACAACATCCGCGCCGGCATGACGCCCGACGACGCCCGCCGTGCGGCATTGCTCGCACTGGGCGGCATCGAGCCTGCCCGCCAGCGCTATCGCGAACAATCCTCACTGCCCTGGGTCGAGCATCTCGGCCAGGACCTCCGGTTCGCGCTGCGCCATCTGCTCAAAGCGCCGGGGTTCACCGCCACCGCGCTCCTGACGATGACGCTCGGGTTCGGGGCCGCCTTGTCGATCTATGCGTTCGTGGATGCCGCGCTGGTCCGGCCGCTCCCCTATTCGCATCCCGATCGTCTGGTCGACGTGACAGAGCGTACGCCTGAGATTCCGCACGCGAATCTGTCGCACGCGGACTACCTCGACTGGAAGGCTCGGCAAACCGTTTTCACAGCATTCGATTTCTACGACGGGCAGGGATTGTCGCTGACCACGTCGGGCGGACTCGAGCCTGTCCGCGGTGCGCGCGTCAGCGCGGGCTTCTTCC
>JBKPMA010000187.1:0-5028 GCA_046731935.1 Acidobacteriota bacterium | reverse complement strand
GTGCAGTACGGCGAGCGGCTGTTCGCGATCAAGGCGAAATAGCCATGTTCAAGAAGGTGCTGATCGCGAATCGCGGAGAGATTGCGCTGCGGGTCATCGTGGCGTGCCGTGAGCTCGGGATCAAGACGGTGGCTGTCTACTCGGAAGCCGACGAGCACTCGCTCCACGTGCGCTTCGCCGACGAGGATGTCTGCATCGGCCCGCCGCGCAGCGCCGACAGCTATCTGAACGTCCCGGCGATTATCAGCGCGGCCGAAATCACCGGTGCGGACGCCATTCATCCGGGCTACGGCTTCCTCTCCGAGAGCCCGTACCTCGCCGAGGTCTGCGAAGCGTGCCATATCCGCTTCATCGGGCCGGATCCCCACGTCATCCGCCTGCTCGGCGACAAGGCGCGAGCGCGGCGGGCGATGAAGAAAGCCGGCGTCCCGATCCTGCCGGGCAGCGACGGTCCGGTCGACGGTGAGGATCGCGCGCTCAAAGTGGCCAAAGACATCGGCTACCCGGTCATCATCAAGGCCACGGCTGGCGGCGGCGGCCGCGGCATGCGCGTCGTGCAGAACCCGGGCGAGCTCGGACACGCCCTCAAGACTGCGCAGCGCGAGGCCGAAGCGGCGTTCGGCGTCGGCGACGTCTACATCGAGAAGTACGTAATTTCGCCGCGGCACATCGAATTCCAGGTGCTCGGCGATCACCACGGCGCAGTGGTGCATCTCGGCGAACGCGAATGCTCGATCCAGCGCCGCCACCAGAAGCTGATCGAAGAGTCGCCGTCGGTCGCGCTCACCGACAAGATCCGGCGCCGCATGGGGGCGACGGTCGTGGACGCCGCGAAAGCCGTGCAGTACACGAACGCCGGCACGTTCGAGTTCCTGATGGATTCCGACGGCAAGTTCTACTTCATGGAGGTCAACACCCGCCTTCAGGTGGAGCATCCCGTCACCGAGCTCGTCACTGGCGTCGACATCGTCAAGGAACAGATCCGCATCGCCGCCGGCGAACGTCTCTCGTTCAAGCAGAGCGAGGTCACGTTCAGCGGCCACGCGCTCGAGTGCCGCGTCAACGCAGAGGATCCGGACACCTTCGTGCCGTCTCCTGGCGTCATTCACGCGTTCAGCGCGCCGGGAGGGCCTGGCGTTCGCGTGGACACGTGCGCACATACGGAGTGCACGATTCCGCCGTACTACGATTCGCTGGTCGCCAAGGTCATTACCTACGGCCGCGATCGGCAGGAAGCCATCGCCCGCATGCGTCGCGCCCTCGAGATGACGGTCATCGAGGGCATCCGCACATCGATTCCCCTCCACGTGAAGATCCTCTCCGACCCCGACTTTCTTGCTGGACGTCTCAGCACGTCGTTCATGGACCGCTACATGACGCCCGCGCCTTCCGCTGACGGACGACTCAAAGCCGCAGTGTGATCCTCTCGCCGCTCTACCCGATCCTCGACGTGGACATCGCGGCGTCGCAGGGATGGACCGTGCCGGATCTCGCGCGCGCGTGCTGCGACGGAGGCGCGCGTCTGCTGCAGGTGCGCGCGAAGACGCTCGGCAGCGGCGCATTCCTCTCCCTGGCCGACGAGGTGGTGGGGGTCGGACGACCCTACGGTGCCGACGTGATCGTGAACGACCGCGCCGACCTCGCGCGCCTCAGCGGCGCGGCCGGCGTACACGTCGGCCAGGAGGATCTCGATCCCGCCGCCGCGCGGCACGTCGTGGGATCGTCGGCGATCGTCGGACGGTCGACGCACACGCTGACGCAGATCGCGTCCGCGCGACGTGAACCGATCTCGTATCTGGCAGTGGGACCCGTGTTCGGTACAGCGTCCAAGGACACGGGCTATCAGGCGGTCGGTCTCGCGCTCGTCAGCGAGGCCGCGCGATCGGGAACGGCTTCGAGCGAGGGCGGCGGAGAGGCTCTGCCAATCGTGGCCATCGGTGGCATCACACTCGAGCGTGCGGCGTCGGTCATTGCGGCAGGCGCTGCGAGCGTGGCCGTGATTTCGGATCTCCTCGTCGGAGATGATCCGGCGCGTCGGGTTCGCGACTATCTCGATCGTCTTGGAGCGTAGCGCCGGGCGGGAAGACCGCCGGACACGTGAAGCCGGCGAGTACCTTTCTCACGGTGTCCTCTCCTGAACGGGCGTTCCGGCCCTAATAGAGCACGGCAGATTCGCCGTGCTCGGCGATTGCCTTCTCGATCAACTGGACGATGCGATCGCGCCTGGCCATCAGCGCATCGACCTGGCGCGGCTCGAGGTACGGGCGGGTGGCTTCGATGACCGACGCTTTCGTCAGCGCGCGGACGGCGGCGAGCAGCGTGCGATCGCATTTGGTGAGATCGCCAGGCGCCAGAAGCTGGGTGTTGTTCCGGAACGCGCGTGTGAAGTCGATCATCCAAAGCTTCCAGTCCCGTCCGACGAGCACGTTGCCGACGTTGCGATCCGTGTCGGCGACGAGCTGACTGAACACGCGCATCCGGTACATCTGTCGATTCCAGTTCTCGCGATCGGGCGGCGATACCCGCCGCTTCAGCCGCTCTCCCTCATCGAACTGCACGTCATCGATCCACCAGCTCAGCGCTCCTGTGTCCCCATCCCATTTCCGCTCGACGGTGACCGGCATCATGTCGGCGAGACCGAGCAGACCCGCGAGCCCGTACGCGGCGAGCGTGTACTTGTACGAATCGACGAAATCGAGCTCGGTCCTGCCTCTCTCGAATCGCATGATCGACTGATGCTCGTCCACCCTCGAGAACGCCCCGTCGTGCGTCGTCGTGCCATCGCTGAGGGTCAGTCGCGCGGGATGCGTGACACCCTTGTCGAGTCCTTTGCTGGCCACTACCTTCGCCGTCCGGAGAAAGTGCGCCATGTCCTCCCGCGTCATCGGCGCCTGCGCCTGCGCCGACGCGCTCAGGCCTGCGGCGATGGCCATCGCCCAGAACCCCGCTCGTAGTCCGCCTGCGGTCATCTCCGGATCTCCTGTCTGCCGATCGCCGTGTGCACGACGGCGACCGTACGGGTCCCGCTTGCCAGGGCTGGCAACTGAAACTGGCTGAAGCTAATAATGGACCCGTTCGGCTGGAGAGTCCTAAGGACCTGACAGGTTTTTTCCAGGAATTGGTGCGAGGAGTCCGTGCGCGCACGCTTCGGGCCCTATATTCTCGACGCCGATCGCCGCCAGGTGCTGCGGGAGGGGATGCCGGTCCATCTCACCCCGAAGGCGTATCTCTTGCTCGCCGCCCTCGTCGAGGCAAGTCCGCGGGCCCTGTCCAAGGACGAGCTCCAGCAGCGACTCTGGCCGGCGACGTTTGTCGACGAGGCGAACCTGAGCGTGCTGGTGTCCGAGCTGCGAGCCGCCTTGAACGACGATGCGCGGCAGGCCCAGTACGTGCGGACGGTCCACGGCTTCGGCTATGCCTTCGCCGCCGAACTGCAGCGGGATGGCGACCTTCGGGAGCCGCACGCCGGTAGCGCAAACGGCTGGTGGCTTCTCTGGCCACAGGGTCAGATCAGGCTCGAGGGCCGCGAACACATCGTCGGACGGGATGCCGCGGCCAGCGTGTGGATCGATGCCGGCTCGGTTTCGCGACGGCATGCTCGCCTCGTGTTCGACGACGAATCCGGGATGCTCGAGGAGCTCGGCAGCAAGAACGGGACGTGGGTGAACGGCGTGCAGGTCACGACCACGGCCCGGATCCAGGATGGCGACGAGATCCGGTTCGGATCCGTCCGTGCCCGGCTGCGGCGCGCGTTTGCGGCGGACTCCACCGTCACCGTCGGTCCGCGCTGAGTCTCGTGCCTGTTACCTGCATCACATCATGCGGTCGGCGGTGAGCGCCATGCGGCGCGTTGCCACGATCGATCCGGAGGTGCTTTCAATGCGAATGCTCTTCATGTTGTGCTTGACGATCGCGCTCCTTCTGTCAGGGCGCGCAGCGGCGGCACAGGATGCTCTGCCGGCTGACGCGATCGCGCGCATCGACGCCGCGGCCACCAGCGTCCTGAATGGCACTGGCGCACCGAGTGCGTCGATCGCGATCGTCAAAGACGGCCGGATCGTCTATACGCACGCATATGGCCTGGCCCGGCTGGAGCCGAAAACGCCGGCCACGCCGGCGATGCGCTACAGCATTGGATCGGTCAGCAAACAATTCACTGCGTCGGCGCTGCTGCTTCTCGCGCAGGAGCAGAAGCTTTCTCTCGACGATCCGGTGGGGCGCTGGCTCCCGGAGCTGACGCGCGCCCGCGAGGTGACCGTCAGACACCTGCTGTCGATGACGTCCGGGTACCAGGACTATTGGCCGCAGGACTACGTGATGCCGCCCATGCTGCAGCCCACCACGGCCGCGGACATCCTTCAGACGTGGGCGCGAAAGCCGCTCGACTTCGATCCCGGCACCAGGTGGCAGTACAGCAACACGAACTATGTGATTGCGGGTCTCATCGTCGAGCGGATCACCGGTGCGCCGCTCCTCGAGTTCCTGAAGGCCCGCATCTTCACGCCGCTTGGAATGAAGACGGTCAGTGATATCGACAGCGCGCCGCTCGGCCCCGGAGAGCCCGAACGCTACCAGCGGTTTGCTCTCGGTCCACCCAGGCCCGCCCCGAAAGAAGGCAAGGGATGGCTGTTTGCGGCGGGCGAGCTGGCCATGACGGCAGAGGATCTGGCGCGGTGGGATGTATCGGTCATGCAGCGCACGGTGCTGGCACCGGCGTCGTACGATCTGCTCGAGCGCGAAATTCAGCTCACGAGCGGCGTTGGCACGCACTACGGACTCGGCGTCTCGGTCGGACTGGCGGGCGGCCGTCGTCTCATTTCGCACGGCGGCGAGGTGTCGGGGTTCACCACGCGCAACGATGTCTATCCGGACGACCGGACCGCCATCGTGGTCTACACCAATCTCGATGCGACCGATGCGCCGGGCCAGTTGGCGTCGAAGGTCGCCGACGTCGTGTTCGGGCTCACGGATCCCAGTGCGGCGGCCGCACTCACGGCCGCTCGCTCGATCGTGGCGGGACTCCAGAAC
>JBKPMA010000186.1:0-2044 GCA_046731935.1 Acidobacteriota bacterium | reverse complement strand
CCTCGATTGCTTCAGCGCGCAGTGCGCGCACCGTACTGCTCATCCGTGACCTTCTCCATCCAGTCAACGACTTTGCCGTCGAGTGATTCCTGAATCGCGATGTGCGTCATCGCCGTGCCAGCCGACGCGCCGTGCCAGTGCTTTTCGTTAGGCGGGAACCAGATCACGTCACCCGGCCGGATCTCTTCGACCGGGCCGCCTTCGCGTTGGGCCAACCCCAGCCCGTCAGTCACGATGAGCGTTTGACCGAGCGGATGCGTGTGCCACGCCGTGCGGGCGCCGGGCTCGAACGTGACCTTGGCACCGGCGGCCCGGGCCGGAGCCGGGGCTGTAAACAACGGGTCGATCCGAACCGTGCCGGTGAACCAGTCTGCCGGCCCCTTGTTGGAGGGCTGCGATCCCGCACGTGTGACGTTCATGTTGAGTTCCCGGGTTGCGTGATGCTCCGAGCGCCCGCACCGATCGCGCCAGCGCATGGCTGCAATCAACTCTCGGCGCGACCGCCGATCTACTCGACACTGCTGCATGGCCCGTTGAGCATCGCTTCACGATGGTCGATGAGCTCAGCGGGATGACGGTGTTCGCGGCGGTTGCCGAGACGAAGGGCTTTCGCTCGGCCGGCGACCGCCTTGGGTGAGCGCCTCGGCCGTGAGCCAGGAGTTGCGCAAGCTCGAAGAGCGCCTGGGTGTCGCACTCGTGCAGCGCACGACGCGGAACGTTCGCCTGACCGACGCCGGCGAGCGGCTCTACGCCGGTGTCCGCCCCGCGCTGGAGGAGGTCCGATCTGCGGTCACCGCGTTAGGTGAGATGACCGGCGAGCCTCGCGGGTCGCTCCGCCTGGACGTCGCGCCGGTCGCGCATGCGTTTCTCGCGGGGCCGTTTCTGGCGGGATTCCTCGGCAACCATCCTCGCGCGACGCTCGACGTGGACAACCTGCGACGCACGAGGAGGGGACTGGCGCCTCGCGCGATATCGGCAACGAGCGCCGCCACCGAGCTCATCGCGGCCGCACCTAACGCGAATAGAACGACTAGTGTTCGCATGGGTCGGTCCTCATAGGATGTCCGAAGCAACCGGAGGACGGAAGATACCACGCCGAGCGAATCGCTGAGGCGCGCCCGCCGGTGCCTCTGGCTACCACAGTTGTCGTGGCCGCACGCGACCCGACCGACCCGCCGTATCTGGCGGGCTCGGTGGCGTTGCGGTCGCCGGTCTGCGTGCCCCCCGGAGTCACTTATCCGCACCTGTTCCCCGTGACCGGCCGGGCGTAACTTCGCCGAACCCAAATTCGTGAGGCCCGCAGCGTGAGGACTGACCCGGCACGACTGCCCGAACGACTCGAAGTGGCGCTCGGCCCCATACGGGCATCGGGCGCGAGATCCGGCTCGCCGCAAAACCTCAGCGCCAGTACGCGTTAGGCGTCATGGCGTACGAGATCCGCATGGAGTCCCGTCCCTTCGCTGGCCGAGCGCCCCCGCCGCCGTCGGCGCACGTCTCACAGAAGCACCGACGCTGCCTTCTGAACGCCGGCCGGTGGTTCCGCCCTGAGACGCGCGCCGGGCCACGCAATTCCAGTACGGATTGCTCGCAAGGTCGTCTTCCCACCGCAAACCGGAGGTCGATTCAAAATGAGAACTCGTCTCGCTGTGTTCACGGCGGCCCTGCTATTCCTGGGGGCGCAATTCGCGTCGGCGCAGACGCGAATCATCACCGGCACCGTGACCGACTCGGTAACTAACGAAGGTGTCCAGACTGGCCAGGTGTCGGTCCAGGGGCTGGTCATCGCAGTCGGTATCAAGAGCGATGGCACGTTCAGCATCACCGTCCCCGAACGGGACGTGGTCCTGCTCGTCCGCAGCATTGGCTTCAAGAGCAAGGCCCTCAATGTGCCGACGGCCCAGAATACCGTCCAATTCCGTCTGGCGAAGGACAATTTCCGGCTCGAAGCTGTCGTGGTGACCGGGCAGGCCACTGCCGTCGAACGAAAAAATGTCGCCAACGCCGTCGCGACGGTGAGCGCGGACCAGTTGGTAGCCGCACCGAC
>JBKPMA010000185.1:0-4827 GCA_046731935.1 Acidobacteriota bacterium | reverse complement strand
CACGCAATGTGACCGACGCCAAGGGCGCCCGCGCGATCATCTACTCAGTGCCCAAGACGATGCCCGACGTCATCTTCGTCGGCCTGAACGATCGCGAGGCATCCTGGCACGATCTGTACAAGGTGACGATCTCGACTGGTGCACGCGAGCTCGTGAAGAAGAACACCGAGAAGGTGGCGCAATGGATCTTCAACGAGCAGGGTGAGCTCAAGCTAGCCGTCCGCACCACGGACGCCGGCGACACCGAGTTGCTCCAGGTGACGGCAGACGGATTCAAGACGGTGTACTCGTGCACGGTGTTCGAATCGTGCGCGCCGGTCCGCTTCGACAAGGACGGCGAACGCGTCTATCTGGATACGAACAAGGGCGACGCGAACGATCTCGGCCGGCTGACGCTCTTCGATCCGAAGTCGGGCACCGAGATGCTGGTCGAGAGCGATCCGTTGAAGCGCGTCGATTTCGGCGAGGCGACGTTCTCGGACGTGACGAACGAACTCCTGTTCACGAGCTACGAAGACGAACGCGCCCGCGTCTACTTCAAAGACAAAGCCCTTGAAGCGGATTACAAACTGTTGAAGGGTCGGCTCTCTGGTAAGGACGTTCACTTCGTCTCGCGAACCGCGGACGAACAGCTGTGGGTGGTAGCGGCCAACAGCGATGTCGAACCGGGCGCAACGTATCTCTTCGATCGAAAGACGAAGAAACTGACGCTGCAGTACCGCATTCGCGAGAAGCTGCCGCGAGAATCGCTCACCCATGTCACCGCGATTCACTACCCGTCGTCTGACGGTCTCGACATTCCGGCGTTCCTCACGCTGCCCAAGGGCGTGCCCGCGAAGAATCTGCCTCTGATCGTGTTTCCACACGGCGGTCCGTGGGCGCGCGACAGCTGGGGCTACAGCAGCTTCGCGCAGTTTCTCGCCAACCGCGGGTATGCAGTGCTGCAGCCGAACTTCCGCGGATCGACCGGGTACGGCAAGAAGTTCCTGAATGCCGGCAACAAGCAGTGGGGCGACAAAATGCAGGACGACCTCACCTGGGGCGTCAAGTACCTCGTCTCGCAGGGGACGGCCGATGCCAAACGCGTCGGCATCATGGGAGGCTCTTACGGTGGGTACGCCACCCTGGCGGGTGTCGCGTTCACGCCGGATGTGTACAGCGGCGCCGTCGCGATTGTGGCTCCGTCGAATCTGATCACGCTCCTCGACAGCATTCCGCCGTACTGGGAGTCGGGCCGGAAGATCTTCAACGCGCGAATGGGAGATCCGACGACGCCGGAGGGCAAGAAGCAGCTCGAGCGGCAGTCACCGCTCAACTCGGCGGACAAGATCAAGACGCCGCTGCTCGTGGTCCAGGGGGCGAACGACCCGCGCGTGAAACGGGCTGAGGCCGATCAGATCGTAATAGCGCTGCGGGATCGCGGCTTTGCCGTGGAGTATCTCGTCGCACCAGACGAGGGTCACGGGTTTGCCCGGCCCGTGAACAACATGGCGATGTTCGCAGCAGCCGAGGCCTTCCTGGCCAAACATCTGAACGGTCGCTATCAGGAAGGTGCCACGCCGGAAGTGACGGCGCGCCTGAAAGAGATCACGGTCGATCCCAAAACGGTCGTCCTGGCCAAGAAGGTCGACCCTGCGGCGGTCAGCGTGCCAAAGCCCTCTTTCGATCTGAAGACAGGCACTTCCAAATACAAGGCCGACGTCAACGCAGGCGGCCAGACGTTCTCGATGGCGGTGACGCAAACCATCGCCGAACAGAACGGCGACATCGTCGCAAGCGAGGTCGCCGCGACGCCGATGGGTGACGTCAGCGACACCACGACACTGCAGAAAGGCACCCTCGTTCTTCGGAAACGATCGATCAAGCAGGGACAGGTGACGATCGACCTGACGTTCGACGATGCGAAGGCGAATGGAACCATGGCGATGGGCGGTCCGGCCAAGCCGGTGTCAGCGGATCTGGGCGGTCCGCTCTTTGGCGACGGCGCCGGCGCCTACAGCGTGCTGGCGACGCTGCCGCTGGCCGAAGGCTACACGGCCACGTTCAGGAATTTCGACGTGCAGAAGCAGAAGGCGTCGCTGAAGCAGTTGAAAGTGCTGGGCGCGGAGGACGTGAAAGTACCGGCGGGCACGTTCAAGACATGGAAAGCTGAAATCGCGTCGGCCGAGGGCGATGCCGGTACGACGACCATCTGGGTCGCGCAGGATACGCATCAACTCGTGCGGATGACCGCGACGCTGCCTCAGATGGGCGGAGCGACGCTGACGTCGGAGTTGCAACCCTGAGACAGGAGGGGCCGCAGAGTGTTCGACTCAGCGGCCCCTTCCAGGCTTACGGCTCAGGGCGCACGGCGCAAGGCTGGCAACGCGGCGCATCGGCATCGGGTTGCCGCACCTCATGCCCGCACCTCGCGTCCTCAGGCGCTCGAGCCTCGAGCCTTAGTCACTATCCTGCAAGGCCCCCTGAATCAGTCCCTCGCACGGAATCGTCTGCGCGCCGTGCTCGTTGCAGAACGCGTAACGAGGGTTGCGCCCGCTCACCTGTCCTGCCCACCCTTTTTCGTCGTTGTCTTCCGCATACATCGCAACGCCGGCGTGTTCGCCTTTGGTGTTCAAGATGTAGAAGTTGATGTTGAAGTTCGGATCGCCGTTCTTGCGTCGCAGCCGCTTCTCTACCGTGTTGGCGCGAATGCGTTTCAGGGCCTCCATCCCGGCATCCTTCGGGTTGAGTCCACGGCGTAGCGCCTCGACGATCAGATACGAGCTCAGGTTGTAGAGATTGGCCTCGCCGCGCCCCGTTGATCCCGCCGCGCCGACCGCGTTGTCCACGTACAACCCCGCGCCCAAGATGGGCGAGTCGCCGACGCGACCGGGGATTTTGAACGCGAGACCGCTCGTAGTGGTGACGCCGCAGACCTCACCGCGCACGTTGATGCCGTTGCAATTGATGGTGCCCCAGAAGTGCCGCGCCGGAATCACTCCCTCCGCGATCAGATCGCGCATGATGCGGTAATTGGCGCCCTGGCGATCCTCGGGACGCAGGTAGTGGCCGGGATCGGTGCGCCGCTTCCATTCCAGCCACGCCTTGCGGGAGCGCTCTGTGTTCAAGTCCGCTTCGATCGTGAAACCCATGTTGCGCGCAAATTCCTGGGCCCCTTTGCCGACGATGAGGTGATGGTCGGTGAAGTCCATGACGGCCGCCGCGACCTTGGACGGCGTGCGTACGCCCTCGATGGCCGCGACGCCTCCCGCCCGCTTCTTCGGCCCGTGCATGCAGCAGGAGTCGAGCTGCACGACGCCGTCCGCGTTCGGGAGCCCGCCATACCCGACGCTCGTGTCTGACGGATCGAGCTCGACGATGTTGACGCCTTCGATCAGAGCCTCGAGAACATCCGTGCCGCCGCTCATCAACCGGAAGGCCCGCTCAACGCAGGTCTCGGTACCGCCGTTCTTGTCGAAATTGCCGTTCGCGGAGGAAATGACCACCGGCTGGGCGCCTTTGGGCGTGATCATCGTGGGACTCGCCTGCGCCGCGAGTGCTTGCCTGGCGCCCACGGCGCCTGCAAGGCTCGCCGCGGACGTTTTCACGAACTGACGACGGTTGACACGCTGCGGCATGAAGGCTCCTCGTTTCGCGCGGATTGTACCCGTTCTGGTTGACAATAACGCCGGGCCGTTCCTGACACCAATTCCTTTGCGGGAGGTTGCATGGGGTTCGTATTCGCGCTCGTCGTGTCGGTGGTCGCCTTCGGACTCGCAGCGGTCAGCCGGCGTACCAGCGGCCGCGCGGCCGCCGGGTTGATTGCGGTCGGTATGCTGTTCGCTCTATTCGCGGTCTCGCGCTGCATCACCGTCGTGCAGGCGGGTCATGTGGGCGTCGTCGACGTCTTCGGCCAGGTATCGAACACCACGTTGAAGTCGGGTCTGCAGTTCGTCAACCCGCTGGCGCGCGTGATCCACATGACGATACAGACGCAGGAAGTGAAAGAGACGATGGACGTGCCCTCGAAGGAAGGGCTGACCGTGCGGCTCGAGATGAGCGTGCTGTACCACCTCGATCCCGAGAAGGCAGCCGATGTTTATCGCACGGTCGGACTCGACTATCCGAGCGTGCTGCTCGAGCCCCAGTTCCGCTCCGTCACACGCGGCGTCACAGCTGGCTATGAGGCGCGCGCGTTGTACACGTCCGAACGCGAACAGCTGGCGCACGTGATCACTGCAGATCTGCAGAAGCAGGTTGGCCCGCGCGGAGTGGTCGTCGAGTCGACACCGATGCGCAAGTTGACGCTCCCGGATCGTCTGGCGTCGGCGATCGAAGACAAGCTGAACGCCGAGCAGGAGAGCCAGCGGATGCAGTTCGTGCTGCAGCGCGAACAGCAGGAGTCGGAGCGGAAGCGTATCGAAGCGCAGGGCGTCGCCGACTTCCAGCGAATCGTGTCGCAGGGCATCAGCGAGCCGCTGCTGCGGTGGAAGGGCATCGAGGCGACGATCAAGCTTGCCGAATCTCAGAACGCGAAGGTCGTCGTCGTCGGATCGGCAAAGGACGGCCTCCCGCTCATCCTGGGGGGACAGTAGCACGGGCTGCAGGCTGCAGACGTCAGGCGAGAGGCCATAGGCAGACTTCAGGCTACAGGCTGCAGGCTTCAAGCTACGAACTACGAACTACGGACTACGAACTACGGACCGCCGGGCACCGAGGTGGCGGTATAGTTTCGCCATGGCTGACGTCACCGCCACACACCGCGTCCCCCCGCTGGCCGGTATCTGCTCGTTCGAGGACGCTCAGCGCACCGGGTTGTCGGTGGACGCGTGCGTCGCGCGGCTGAAG
>JBKPMA010000184.1:0-6848 GCA_046731935.1 Acidobacteriota bacterium | reverse complement strand
TCGCGCTCGATGTCGTCGGGGCGGAACGCCGGATTGAGCACGATGTCGGCGAGGATGTCCCACGCATACGCGAGGTGCTCGTCGAGCACCTTGATGTAGTAGCTCGCGTATTCCTTTGCCGTGAAAGCATCGAGATGGCCGCCGAGCGAGTCGATCGACTGGGCGATGTCCTCGGCCGACCTCGTGGACGTGCCCTTGAAGAGCATGTGCTCGATGAAGTGCGCGATGCCGCTCTGCCGATCCGATTCGTGGCGCGATCCGCGGGTCAGCCAGACCCCGATCGTGACTGATCGGACCGAGTCGATGCGCTCGGTGACGAGACGGAGACCGTTGTCGAAGACCTCTCGGACAATCATCGGCACGGCTAAAGCAATGGGCTCGGGAACGCGTCTCGGTCGGGTTGCAAGGATCCGCACAAGTCCTTGCTTTTCTGAGACTTAGAAAGAGTGCTCATCATATCACGAGGCTGCCCGAAAAGCCAGACCCCGCATGGTACAATCGAGTGGTTTCCTATCTCATAGATAGGACTGGAGATATGTCCCGCTCTCGACCGTCTGAGCCCGACGCCGTTTCGCCCGCGCGGGCAGACCTCGCCGCTCTGAATCGAACGGCCCTCGAAGCGCTGTTCACGAACGCCGGCATACAGGCCTTCCACGCGCGACAGGTCTACCGTTGGATTCACAAGCGCGGTGTCACCGATCCGGCGGCGATGACCGACCTCGCCCAGCCGCTTCGCGAACGCCTCGCGCGCGAGTTCACCATCGGCACGCCCGCGGTCGTCACGCGCGACATCTCGTCTGATGGCACGCAGAAGTTCCTGTTCGAGCTGAGCGATCGGCGCCGGGTCGAGTCTGTCTTCATTCCGGATACGCCCGCCCTGACGTTCTGTATCTCGAGTCAGGTGGGCTGCGCGATGGACTGCGCCTTCTGCCTGACCGGCAAAATGGGCTTCGTACGAAATCTGAGTGCCGGTGAAATTGTCGGACAGGTGCGCGTACTCGCCGCTACGCTCGAACTGCTCGAGACGCCAATCAACATCGTGCTGATGGGGATGGGCGAGCCGCTGCACAACTACGACGCCGTGATGGAGGCGTTGCGGATGTTGACGGACGAACAGGGACTCGGGATTCCACCGCGGCGAATCACGCTGTCGACCGTCGGTCTGGTGCCGGGCATCGAACGGCTCATGCAGGAACCGCTCGTCCCGAATCTGGCGATCTCGTTGCACGGAACCACCGACGCACAACGGACCGCCATCGTCCCGATCAACAAGAAGTATCCGCTCGAGGAGCTTCTGGCCGCGTGCCGGCGCATTCCGCTCAAACGCCGTGACCGCATCACGTTCGAGTACGTCCTCCTTGATGGTGTCAACGACACGCCTGAAGACGCCCGCCGCCTCGTCCGGCTGCTCTCGCAGTTGAAAGCCAAGGTCAATCTCATTCCGCTGAATGCGGCGCCTGGCATTCCGTTCGAGCGTCCGTCCGACGCGCGCGTCGATCGCTTCGCCGCAATCCTGGCGGAACACGGTATGACCGTGTCGGTTCGCAAGAGCCGGGGACGCGACATCCGCGCGGCGTGTGGGCAGTTGATCGTTGAGGGACAGAAGCGCGCGCCCGCTCAGCGGATCGCTGCGCTCATGGCTGGGGACTGAGCGCGGTCGTATTCGTGTTCGTGTTCGTATTCGGAGGCCGCCTGCTGCGAAGACCGAAGACGATCAGGCGCCGAGCGACTCACCGACAATCGCAGTGTCTGCCTGACGCAGGGACACCTTCACCCACGCGTTGCGGGGCCGGCGCTCCGTCAGGACACATCTAATCCCATTCATCGTCACCGCCGCCGTGCCGTCGTGGATTGTCAACGCTCGATGCGGCCCAGGCATCTGCGACTCGACAAATGCCGACGCAAGTCGCGCCCCGACGTCGCGTACGCGGCGGCCGCGCTCGCGGATGATCGTCCCGTGTACTTTCGACTCCATACGAGACGCTTCCGTGCCGGGACGATCCGAATACGGAAAGACATGCAGCTGCGTCAGCGGAGAGCGCTCGAGGTAGTCGACCAACGCGGCGGCGTCCTCCTCACCTTCACCAGGAAACCCGACGATGATGTCGCTCGTAATGGAGGCGTTGGGCAGCCGCACACGCAGTTCGGTGACGAGAACTTCGTATTGGGCGAGCGTGTACGGGCGGCGCATCGCCCGCAGCATCGTGTCGCTCGCATGCTGTAGCGGCAGGTGAAACGCCGGAGCGAGTCGATCGGTTGCGCAGGCGAGGTCGAGCAGCTCCGCCGTGCAATCCATTGGTTCGAGGGATCCGAGACGCAGGACGATTTCGCGGGTCGCGTCGAGCGCGCGATGCAGCAGCGCGGTCAGCGACGTGGGTGGCTCCAGGTCTCGCCCGTACGCGCCGAGATGCACACCGGTCAGAGTGACCTCCCGGTACCCGGCATCCTCGATTCTTTGGAGATCGCGTACCAAATCGCCAAGGGCCGCGCTGCGCGATCGCCCGCGCGTTGTCGGGATGATGCAATACGCACACGGCTCATCGCAGCCGGTCTGCACGCGCAGCGTGAAGGCGGTCCGGCCCATTGCGCCTGGCGTCAGCCGAGCGGCGTCTGCGCCGCAAGGTCCATCCCCGCCGGCATAACGATGCGCCGTCGTCTCCAGGTCGGGATCCCGGGCCAACTCGCGGTGAAGAAGCCGTACGAGATCAGACTTGCCATCGTTTGGTACGACGTGCACGACGCCCGGCAGCGCCTGGAGCTCGCGCGGACTCCGTGTGGCATAGCAGCCCGTGACGACAATGCGTGCATCGGGATTGTCGCGCGCGACGCGACGGACCGCCTGTCTCGTACCCTGATCGGCCGTGGCGGTCACCGAGCAGCTGTTGACGACGACCACATCGGCCTGGTCGGGTGTCACGGCGTGTCCGCCAAGCGCACGCAGGTCCGCCTCGATGGCGAGTGAGTCCGCTTGATTGACGCGGCAGCCGAAGGTCAGGAGACAGTACTTCACAGCGGGTGTCGTCTTCGTATTCGTGTTCGTATTCGGGCCGGTCGGGTTCGAATCGAAATCGCCCTCTCACTGGGGCCGAACGCGAATACGAATCCGAACACGACGAGCGAAACCGCCGTTACGCGAGCGCCTTCGCTCCAATGTCCCGGCGCACGTGTTTTCCATCGAACGTGATGCGATCGACGGCATCGTACGCGCGGGTCATGGCCTCATGAAAATTGTCGCCGCGGCCGACGACGGTGAGGACCCGGCCGCCTGACGTGACGACGCCGGCGTCGCGTCTCGCGGTGCCTGCGTGGAAAACGAGCACCCCGGGAACCGCCGCCGCCTGATCCAACCCGTGAATCGGTTTACCGGTCTCGAACACGTCCGGATAGCCCCCTGAGGCGACGACCACAGCGACGGAGCGCTCACCATCGATGCCCAACGTGGACCGGCTCAAGTCGCCGCGAGCGGAGGCCAGTAACGTGTCTGCAAACGGGCCGCTGACGAGCGGCAGGATGGCCTGGGCCTCGGGGTCGCCAAAGCGCACGTTGAACTCGATCACACGTGGGCCCTCGGGCGTCAGCATCAGTCCGCAATAGAGGAAGCCACGATACGGATGGCCCTCGGCCCGCATTCCAGCAATGACGGGGTCGACCACCTCGCGAACGATGCGCGCCTCGAGGGCGGCGTCGAGCAAGGGACTGGGCGCAAAGGCACCCATGCCGCCGGTGTTGGGGCCCTCGTCGTTATCGAAGGCGCGTTTGTGGTCCTGGGCGGAACCGAGCGGCAACGCGCGCTGACCGTCGCTCAACACGAAGTACGACAGTTCAGGGCCAGTCAGACACTCTTCGACGACGACTCGCGTGCCCGCGTCCCCAAACCGACGCTCGCGCATCATGGCGGTAATGGCTTCGCGCGCGGATGCGGCATCGGGAGCGACGACAACGCCCTTGCCGGCGGCCAACCCGTCCGCCTTCAACACGACGGGGTAGCCGAACCGTCCAGATTCGAGGATCTCGATGGCCTGCGCCTCGCTCTCCGCGAGCGCATACTGCGCGGTCGGCACGCCATGGCGCGCCATGAACGCCTTCGCGAACGCCTTACTGCACTCGAGCTGAGCCGCGCCGCGCGTCGGGCCGACGACCGGACGTCCCGCCGCCTCGAAGACGTCCACGACGCCACGGCTGAGGGGCATTTCGGGACCGATGACGGTGAGGTCGACGCTCTCCCGATCTGCGAGCGCGAGCACCCGATCCGGATCCCCGGGATCCACGGCTTCCAGACGACCGACGGCGGCCATGCCCGGATTACCGGGGGCGCAGACAATCGTGTGGGCTTGCTGGTCCTGGGCAAGCCGCCAGGCGATGGCGTGTTCGCGGCCGCCGCTGCCGACGACGAGAATCTTCACGGGTTCTCTATTCTATGAAAACGATCCGGGGTGCCAAGGTGTGATCAGTCCGGAGTGAACGCGCCGCGCTGATGGCCGGCAGGTTGGTGGAGTGTGTGGCGGAGAAGATGTCTAATCGGTGACTATTCTGTTGACTCTACTTGAGTTTTGTGTCTAGAATCCGCGCTCATCTGTGATAGCCTCATATATTCGGCCTAAATACGGGTCTGTCATAGAGACCCTTTCAGCCAGCGGAGGGGGGTGCGAACGCGTGGCTGAGGTGAAAGTTCAGGAGGGAGAGTCGATCGAAAGCGCTCTCCGCCGGTTCAAGCGGAAGGTCCAGCAGGAAGATATCATCAAGGATATCAAGAAGCATTCCTTCTACCTGAAGCCGGGCGACAAACGCCGGGCGAAGCAGGCACTCGCGCGAAAGCGGAATCGAAAGAAGATGCGGCGCGAGCTGGAGTAGCCCAACGCGGTAACAAAGGCGGCGACCCATGGAGTTTCAGGACAGGCGCCTGACGTGCGTGGATTGCGGGACCGAGTTCACTTGGACGGCCGGCGAACAGCTGTTTTTTGCGGACAAGAACTTCAAGAACGAGCCGAAGCGCTGCAAGGCGTGCAAGGCCAAGCGGGCCAGCCGTCCGGCAGGCGCGCCCATGGCTCGTGAACGAGTCGAGACGCAGACCAACTGTTCGGCTTGCGGCAAGGAGACGACGGTGCCTTTCCGGCCCACGCAGGGACGGCCGGTGTTCTGTAAAGAATGCTTCCAGCAACGCAAGTTCGCTGGAGCCGGGAGCATGTAACGGCTCCCGTCCACGCCGCGATACACCTGACGCCGCAGTTTCTCGACGGAACTGCGGCGTTTTTTCTTTCGACGGGGTCTAACGATTCACGGGTTCCGACGGGTTCCGCTACGGTCTTCAGTCTACGGTCTACGGTTTCCGGAAGACTGCAGACCGAGGACGGAAGACGGTGGTCGGCGCGCTCGAGGGTTCGCCTGACGCGTTCAACACCTGAACCTATTGAACCGATTGCTTTTTGAATAATTGAACCCGTCACTGACGGTACGATACGATTACGGGCCTTTGTCAGCGAGTCGGCATCATTTTGTCGGCGAGGCGTGGCGGACGCGGGCCGGAGGAGAGCAGCAATGCAGATCGAGGAACGGGTCATCGGTGGCGTGACGATTCTCGACCTGAAGGGGAAGATGACCCTGGGCGAGGGTGACGAGCTCCTGAAGGACAAGATCAATAGCCTCATTCATCAAGGGCAGAAGAAGCTGCTGCTCAACCTCGAGGGCGTGCCGTACATCGATTCGGCCGGCCTGGGCGAGATCGTCCGCACCTACACCACGGTCAGCCGGCAGGGCGGCAGCCTGAAGCTCGTCAACCTGACGAAGCGCATCACAGACCTGCTCGCGATCACCAAGCTGTTGACGGTGTTCGAGACGTTTGACTCTGAGAAGGACGCGGTCGCCAGCTACCAGTCGCCGGCCAGCGCCTGAGGCCCGGCTTCGCGCTGCCGTGGCCCGCAGTCTTCGTCGGGAACCAGCGGTGTCGGACGTGGCCGTCAGCCGCGCGGAACCTGGTCGGTCGGTCGCGCTCAACCTGCTGATTTCGCTGCGCCCGGGCCAGTGGACGAAGAATCTCTTCGTCTTCGCTGGCCTGTTGTTCGGCCGGCGGCTACTCGATCCAGCGGCCGCCGGACTCGCAATCACGGCATGCGTCGTGTTCTGCGGACTGTCAGGCGCGGTATACCTCGTCAACGATGTGGCCGACCGCGAGCGGGACGCCTATCACCCGGTGAAGGCGCAGCGCCCGATCGCGTCTGGTGCGCTGGCGCCCAGCACCGCGCTCATCGTCGCAGGCATCCTGGCCGCCGTGTGCCTCGTGGTGGCCTTTCAGTTGAAGCTGCAGTTCGGTCTGGTGGCCGCCGGCTATCTGGCGCTGCAGCTGCTCTACTCGGGGCCGCTCAAACACATCGTCATCATCGACGTGCTCGCGATTGCGATCGGCTTCGTCCTGCGGGTCGTCGCAGGCGCCGTGGTGATCGACGTACCAGCAAGTCACTGGCTGCTGATATGTACGATCCTGCTCGCGCTCTTCCTGGCCCTGAGCAAGCGCCGGCACGAACTCGTGCTGCTGGCGGATGGTGCAGGGGGACATCGACGCATCCTGCAGGAGTACAGTCCCTACCTGCTGGATCAGATGATTGGCGTGGTCACCGCATCGACGCTCATGGCGTACATCTTCTACGCCACGAGCCCGGAGACCGCCGAAAAGTTCGGGACATCGCTCCTGGGTTTGACGATTCCGTTTCCAATTTATGGGATCTTCCGCTACCTGTACCTCGTGCACCAGAAGGAGGGCGGCGGAAGTCCATCGGAGATGCTGCTGAACGATCGACCGCTGCTGTTGTGTGTGGCCCTCTGGGGGCTGACGGTCGCGGCGATCGTCTACAGAC
>JBKPMA010000183.1:0-5156 GCA_046731935.1 Acidobacteriota bacterium | reverse complement strand
TGGGCGAGGCGCTTCGCGCGCTGTGTGAATCGTGGGGCACACTGATTCCGCTCGGTGAGTATCCGGGCCTTGGGATCGGAGGCCACGTGGCTGGGGGCGCGTTCGGCTTCCTGTGCCGCCAGTTCGGTCTCGCGGCCGACTACCTCTATGCGGTCGAAGTCGTAACTGTCGACGCCGCAGGCCGGGCGCAGCGCGTGATAGCCACTCGTGAGGCGTCCGACCCGAATCGAGACTTGTGGTGGGCGCATACTGGCGCCGGCGGCGGCAATCTCGGCGTCGTCACGCGCTACTGGTTCAGAGCGCACGGCGCGTCCGGCGACGATCCCACGCAGCTCTTACCGCGCGCCCCGGAGTCGATCAGCACGTTCCAGGCGGAATGGACGTGGGCCGACCTGAGCAGAGAATCGTTCCAGCATCTGCTTCGGAACCACGGCACGTGGAGCGAGCGCCACAGTGCGGCCGACTCGCCTCACACGTCCCTCTGGACGCTTCTGATCATCCAGCGCCGGCAGATCGGAAAGATTGTCGTCCGTGGAGTGAGCACGGCGGGCGACGGCGCGCAGCAACAGGCCGACGAATATCTCGCCGCGCTGTGCGACGGCGTTGTCGCGCCACAGCGTTCACCGCCGGCACGTCTATCGTGGCTCGACTTCGCGTTGAATCCATTTCCCGATCTCTTCGCAGGCCCTCCTGCCGGCGTGCGCGTCAAGGTGAAGGACGCGCTGCTCAGAAGGGGGCTGACCGATGGCCAGGTCGGCGTCGCGTACGACTATCTGACGCGAGCGAATGACGCCGCGATGGGCGGAATGCTCGGATTCGCCACCTACGGCGGCCGAGTCAATGCGATCGCGCCCGAGGCGACGGCATCGGCTCACCGATCGGCAATCTTCGATATGGCATGCACGACCGGGTGGCTGCACGCAGATGAGGACGCGCAGAACCTGGCGTGGGTCCGCGCGTTCTATCGCGATCTGTTTGCCGCGACGGGAGGTGCGCCGGTGCCATGCGACGCGTATGACGGCGCCCTGATCAACCATCCCGACGTCGACCTCGCGGATTCGACTTGGAATCGCTCCGGCGTGCCGTGGCACTCGATTTACTACGGCACCAACTATCCCCGCCTCCAGCGAATCAAAGCGCAGTGGGATCCGCGGAACGAATTCCATCATGCCCTCTCGATTCGCGCCGGAGACTGAGCCAGTCGTGGGAACGGTGCTCATCGCTCCACTTCGCGGCACCGCTGATATTCTGCCCGGGGTCACATCCGACATGCCGCCGCCAGGAACACACTGTAGGATGCTGTGCGCATGGCGGAGCGGACGGAGCGGCCCTTCTACGGCGAGTTCGCATGGGCATTCGATCTCCTGATCGATCGGCCGGTGGCAAAGGACTGCGCCGCCATCTCCAAATGGCTGATCGAACGCGGTCATGTGCCTGGGGCCAGTGTTCTGGATGCCGGATGCGGTACGGGACGGTACGCGATTGAGCTGAGCCGCCGGGGATACGTCCTGACGGGCATCGATCGGTCGGCCGAGCTCATTGAGGTGGCTATCCAGTCGGCACCCGGCAGTGAGCGGCCGGGATCCCCGGCATTTCGAACCGGAGATATCCTCCGGCTGCCGACGGCTCGCTACGACGCCATCCTCTGTCGAGGTGTGCTGAACGATCTCGTCGATGATGCGAGCCGCCTCGCCGCGTGTGCCTCTTTCGCGGGTGCGCTTCGTCCCGGTGGCACGCTGATCCTCGACGTGCGCGAATGGGAGGCGACGAAGGAGCGGAAACAACGCGAGCCGCTTTTCAGGAAACGCGTTGCGACCGATCGGGGCACACTGACATTCACGAGCATCACTGACGTGGATCCGGAACGCCATCGCTTACTCGTCTCCGAAACGCATACCGTCGACGACGGCGCGGGCGAGCAGTCGCGCCAATATCAGTTCACTATGCGATGCTGGACACGGCGCGAGCTTCACGCTGCGCTGACGCGATTCGGATTCGGCACGGTCGCATACTTCGGAGCGTTCGATCCGGCAATCGAAGCCGGTGCGACGGACCGGCTGATTGCGGTGGCCAGTATGACTCGCGCCAGGGTGAGCTAGGCGGCACTCTGCTCGTGGTCGCTACGAGGTGCAACATGCTGATGATTCGCTCTCGATCGATCGTGGTCGGCGCGTTGTGTGTGGTTTCCTATTTCACCAGCCTTTCGGCGCAGACCCCTACACAGCTGGAACAGCACCGCGTGAAGGTGGACATCGTCGACTACCAGGGCAAACACGCGATCAAAGTCGTCGAGGACGGCACACCGCCCAACGGCGAGGCGTACGCCGTCGTAAAGGGCTCGACGTTCCACGACGGCACGATTGAGGTGGAGGTGGCAGGACGTCCGGCATCGGGCGCCGCCGAGGGCGCGCGCGGCTTCATCGGCATGGCGTTTCGCATCAAGGATGGACGCTGTGAATACATCTACCTGCGTCCAACGAACGGCCGCGCCGATGACCAGGTCCGCCGCAATCACTCGACGCAGTACAGCGCGCACCCTGACTATCCATTCAGCCGTCTGCGGCAGGATTCGCCGGAGAAGTACGAGAGCTACGTCGATCTCGAACCTGGCGCGTGGACGCCGATGCGGATCGTCGTCAAGGGCACGACGGCGCGCCTCTTCGTGCATGGCGCGGCGCAGCCCGCGCTCGTGGTAAACGATCTCAAGCTGGGCGATTCGGAAGGGGCCGTAGCGCTCTGGATTGGTCCCGGAACCGAGGGCTACTTCACCGGCCTCAGCATTACCCAGTGAACCCGTACAATCCTGTCGACCACGATCGACACACCGAGCCATTCGGCAACGAGGAGAGCCACTGTGAAACCTGCCGTCGCAGTTCTTATTCTGCTTTTGAGTGCGGCCGCCTCAGCGCAAGAGCCAACGGACTTCCAGCCCGCGTCAACGAACGTGTGGGACGCGCCGTATCCGCGCGTTGACGGCACCGGTCGCGTACAGATCCGGATCAAGGCGCCGGACGCGGCGAAGGTCAAAGTGAACTTCTGGAGCGGGCCGAAGCTCGATATGGAAAAGCAGGCGGATGGGTTCTGGACGGTGACGACGCCGCCGCTCGCGCCAGGTCTCCACTACTACATGCTGAACGTGGACGGCGTCGAGATGTCGGATCTTGGCAGCCATGCGTTCTTCGGGGGCGGCAAACACGCCAGCGCGGTGGAAGTGCCTGAACCCGGCGCGACCTACTATGCGATCCAGGACGTCGCTCACGGACAAGTGCGCGAGATCTGGTATCACTCGAAGGTCACCGGCACATGGCGGCACGCGCTGGTCTATCTGCCACCGGCGTACGACCAGCAGACGGCCACTCGATACCCGGTGCTCTATCTGCAGCATGGCGGTGGCGAGGACGAGACCGGCTGGATCCGGCAAGGCCGCGCGAATGTGATCCTCGACAACCTGATTGCCGGAAAGGCCTGTCAGCCGATGATCGTCGTCATGGCTTACGGCTACGCGCGGCGAGCCGGCCAGCCCGCGCCCGATCTGACGGGCAAGCCGTTTGGGTCGCCGGAGATGTTGAAGGCCATGCAGGAGATGGCGGCGGCGTTCGAAGGCGACGTGACGGAGGCGCTCATCCCATTCGTCGACTCGACGTTCCGAACGATGACCGATCGTGACCATCGTGCGATGGCGGGCTTGTCGATGGGCGGCATGCAAACGTTTCAAATCACGCTGAATCACCTCGATCTGTTTTCGTACATCGGTGGATTCAGCGGGGCCGGCGGGATGCTGGTGATGGGCGACCGCAAGCTCGATCCGAAGAGCGATTACAACGGCGTGTTCGGCGATCCGGTGGCATTTGCCAAAAAGGTGCATCTACTCTGGCTGGGCGTCGGGACCGTCGAGCCGGAAAGGATGCGGACGGGGATCCAGCGGCTGCATGCGTCGCTGTCGGAGGCCGGCATCCAACACGTCTACTACGAGTCGCCGAACACCGATCACGAGTGGCAGACGTGGCGCCGCGATCTCAAGGATTTTGCGCCGAGGCTCTTTCAGCAGCCGAGCGGGGCCACACCGAAGGGCTCACGCTGAGGCAGTCTCTCGGAAGGCGAGAAGCTTGCATCGTCAGAGCAGCCTGGAGCACACACCATGACGCCGAAGACTACGATTTGCCTGTGGTACGACAAGGACGCGCTCGACGCGGCCCGCTTTTACGCTGAAACTTTTCCGGACAGCAAAGTGAACGCCGTTCACAACGCACCCAGCGACTATCCGAACGGTAAAAAGGGCGACGTCCTGACGGTGGAGTTCACCGTCTTTGGTATTCCGTGTCTCGGGCTCAATGGCGGTCCGACGTTCAAGCAGAGCGAGGCCTTCTCCTTTCAGATCGCGACGGACTCACAGGAAGAGACCGACCGGTACTGGAACGCGATCGTCGAGAACGGCGGGCAGGAGAGCCAGTGCGGGTGGTGCAAGGACCGCTGGGGCGTGTCGTGGCAGATCACTCCACGCGTGCTGACCGAAGCGCTCGCCGCTGGCGGTGCCGAAGCCAAGCGCGCCTTCGACGCGATGATGCCGATGCGAAAGATCGACGTCGCCACCATCCAGGCTGCACGGCGGGGCTGACGCTATCGTTCTTGAGCGATGCCGCCCAGGTACTTGCTGCACAAACCGAGCGGCTTCCAATGCGCGTGCGGTGCGTCTGGCTTCGCATCGACTGCCATCGCGTACGGCTCGTCGCTGCGGTGCAGCACGAGGACGACGGCTCGTCGCAACTCGGTGCCCATGCTCGAAATCGCCATTGGCCAGCCCTCGGGCGCGAGCATGCTCTGTCCGGCGCTCGCCGTGATCACGCCGTTCGGGGTCTCGAGGCATTGCGCGCCCGACACCATGAACCACGCTTCGGGCCGGGATGACGGTGCCCGTTCCTGCCATCCTGGAATCCCGGCGTGATGACTGTTTCCAGATACCGAGCGGTGTAGGACACACCGTGGTTGACAACGAGCGGGCCGATCGTCGCCGCATGCTCCCCGGCGATTGGACGCCATTTCTCTTCGGCAATCGTGAACAGCCAGTGCTTGGCGTGGCCGTCGACAACGGTGTCGCGCGGACCGCGACTGGCTTCCGCCGCTTCACGAGTGCGGAACGTATCGAGATGCCAGAACAG
>JBKPMA010000182.1:0-9632 GCA_046731935.1 Acidobacteriota bacterium | reverse complement strand
GGGGCTCGTCGATGGGGTCCCGAGACCAGGCTCGGAATCCTGCTCGTGCCAGCGCTCTTCGTCGGCGTCGGTGTCACGGTGCTCCTCACCCGCAAGCTGCTTCCATGGACGCACGACGTCTCGCTCAGTCCGTTCGAAGGCCTGCTGCGGCGTCCTGTGGACATCCTCTGGTTCGGCGTGGTCGTCGTCGTTGCCGGCGGGATCCGTGAGGAGGTGCAGCGCGCGTTTCTGCTGCGCCGGTTCGAATCGTCTCTCGGCGGATCGGCGCTCGGCCTCGTCGTGGTCAGTGTCTGTTTCGGTCTGCTGCACAAGCCGCAAGGGTGGGACGCGGCGATCGCGACGGGCGCGCTCGGCTTCACGTGGGGCTGGCTGTTCCTGCGGCGGCGCAGCGCGGTCGCACCGATCGTGAGCCACGCCGGATACGACCTCGCTCAGATCCTGCAAGCGGTCGCCGTGCAGAGCCTGCGCGTATAGACTGATACTCGTGCCGGAACTCGCCGCGCCCCGCCGTGGGCGCCGCGCCTGGAGCACCGGGCTCGCCGTGGCCCTGCTCTTCGTGCTGTCGCTGCCGGCGGTGACGACGCGCGTCTACTCGTCAGACGAGGTGGAGTACTTCGCGTATCTCCGCTCGCTCTGGTTCGACCACGACGTGTCGTTCGAGAACGAGTATCAACACTTCTACGACGCCGGCATCGCGCAGGCCCGCGGATTCCACGAAACCTTCCTCGAGCGCACGACCGAAGCCGGCCGCCGCATCAATTTCGCGACGCTCGGTTGCGCGATTCTGTGGGCGCCGTTTTACGCGCTGGGCGATCTCGTGGCGCGCGCGCTGCAAGCGGCCGGACGTCCTGTTGCGGCGGACGGCTACTCGTGGCCGTACATCGCGGCGGTCGCCTATGGGTCGGCCGCGTATGGAGCGCTCTCGCTCGTACTGGCGATGCGATCGGCACGGCTCCTCGGCGGGGAGCACTCGGCGTTGGATCGGATGAGCGGTCCGGCGGCGGCCGCGGTATGGCTCGGGACGCCGCTCGTCTTCTACATGTACATTGCGCCGCCGATGTCACACGCCACATCCGCCTGCGCGGTCGCGGCGTTTCTCTACGCGTGGCTGATCGTCCGAGAGCGATGGTCGGTGGGCGGATTCGTCGTGCTCGGGATCCTTGCGGCGCTCGTGGCCATGGTGCGTGAACAGGATGCGTTCTTCGCGGCCGCGCCCGCAGTCGATCTCAGTGTCCATTTCGTCCGTACGACTGACTGGCGCGAGCGGAAGCGGTTGCTGCAAGGCGTCGTCGCTGGCACGGTGGCGGCACTCGGCGCGTACCTTCCGCAGGCGTTCGCGTACATGGCGCTGAACGGACACCTGGGGCCGTCGCACCTCGTGGCGCGGAAGATGTCATGGACGGCGCCGCACGCGCTCGATGTCCTCGCCTCGCCGACGCACGGGTTCCTGATGTGGACGCCGCTGGCGCTGCTGGCCTTGATCGGACTGGCATGGCTGCCTGGGACGGCGCCGCGTACGCGTGCGATCGGCATCGTGACGGTCTCGCTGGCGCTCGCCGTGGCCTGTCAGATCTACGTGGCCGGAAGCGTCGAATCGTGGACAGTGGCTGGCGCGTTCGGACAACGGCGATTCGTGGCGCTGTCACCAATTCTCGTCATCGGTCTCGCCTCGTGTCTGTCGGGCGTGGGCCTCCAGGCGCGTCGCGTCGTTGGCGCGCTTGTGGTGCTGCTCGTGTGGTGGAATCTGGGTCTCGTGGTCCAGTTCGGCGCGGGTCTGATGAATCGGCAACGCCTCGAGCCGGCGCAGATCGCCTATAACTCGTTCGTCGTTCTTCCGGTGCGGCTGCCGGAGCTTGCCTGGCGGTACGTCTTCGATCGCACGAGCTTCTACGAGCGCAGCGAGCGGCGCGACGATCGCGAGGGGCGCTGACGCGGCCGTGCGCATCCTCTATCTGGCCGACATCCGCTTTCCACTGGAGCGTGCGAACGGCATCCAGACCTTCGAGACGTGCTACGCGCTCGCAGAGCGGGGACACGACATCACGCTTGCGGTCCGTCCCGACACGAACCGGCCGGCCCGCGACGCGTTCGTGTTCTATGGCCGCGAACGTCAGCCACGCTTGCACCTGGAGGCGCGTGCACCGCTGCCTGGTCCGATGAGGCGCGCCGGCTATGTCGCTCGCTCCATGGGACTGGCGACGATGCGCCGCTTCGATGCGATCCTGACGCGCGACCTTGGCATCGCCGCGATCCTGCTGCGGCTTCCACGGAGCTTGCGGCCACCGCTGGTGTACGAATCGCACGGCTATACGCCGGCTGTAAGCGGTGCCATGCCGCAGCTGCTGGCGAACGGGCGGCCGCCGAGGCGATCCAAGCTGGCGCGACTGGCGGCACGCGAGGATCGCGTGTGGCGAGAGGCCGAGGGATACATCACGATCACGCGAGCGCTGGCGGCGGAGCTGACCGACCGCTTCGGGGGACGAGCGCAGCTCATGGTGATCCCTGACGGCGTCCGCCTGATCGAGCCTCGATCGCGCGTGCCGCCGCCGAGCGCCGCTTCGCCAGTCGTGGCCTATGCGGGCCATCTCTATCCGTGGAAGGGCGTGGATGTGCTGTTGGAGGCACTGGCCCGTCTCCCTGGCGCGACGGGACTGATCGTCGGCGGCCACCCGGCTGAGAGCGATTTCGCGCGCCTGCAACACGCCGCCGCGCGTCTATGCATCGCGGAGCGCGTGCAATTCACGGGAATGGTTGAACCAGGTGCCGTCGCGGGGTACCTTGCGACCGCGCATGTGCTCGTGCTGCCGAACACGGCCACGCGGATTTCCGAACGGTACACATCGCCGTTGAAACTCTTCGAGTACCTCGCTGCGGGACGGCCGATCGTCGCGTCGGATCTGCCGGCGCTGCGCGAAGTCGTGACGGCTGACGTCGACGCCGTTCTCGTCCCTCCCGGAGACCCACGCGCACTGGCGGAGGGCATCGCACGCGTGCTGCGCGACCCCGAGCTCGCGGAACGCCTGTCTGCACAGGCGTGGTCGCGTGCGGCGGCGTTCTCGTGGACGGCACGTGCCGAGCGTATCGACCAGGTCCTGCAGGGAGTGGTCGCGCCGTCTGCGCTGCGGAATGCGGGGTCGCCGGCGTGATCTCCGATCGACTGCTCGTGATCGCGCGCTGTCCCGACTGCGGCGGCACGTTGAGCCCTGACGGGCGCCGTACGAGCCGGTGCGGCGGCTGCGGGCGTGTCTACGCACAAGCGGACGGATATCTTGATCTTCGTCCCTCCACGATGTTTGCGGAGCAGACGAAGTATCTCGACGAGGCGCTGCACGCCGACGCGCGGCACGAACGGGTGTCGCCGCCGCTTCTCGGGGCCGGCGTGCGCAACTACATGCTGCGCCGGTTCCTGCAGCTCAGGCCGGGTGAGCTCGTCGCAGATCTCGGGTGCGGCAGCGGGCGTATGCTCGTCTGGAATCAACCGCTCGGCGCGCATCAGGTTGGCATCGACGTCAGCCCCTACTTCGCCGAAGAGGCCCTCGCCGGATCGGATCTCGTGCTCGGCGATCTGCGGACGCTGCCCTTCGCATCCGGAGTCTTCGTCAAGGCGTATTCGCTGGACGTGTTCGAGCATCTCTCGCCGGCAGCACTCGACGAGGTCCTGAAGGAGATGGCGCGGGTCATCGAGCCTGGCGGTCATTTGTTCGTGTACTCGCACGTGCGCCGCAACTCGCGGCTGGCGCTCGGTCTTCGTGCGATCAATCGCCTGGCTGCCGCTCTCGAGCGCGTCGGTCTCGTCGACCTGCGACAGGAGCGGCTGCGCAAATCAGATCATCTGAATCCGCTGGCGGACATTCCTGACCTCGACCGCGTCGTGGGCGCGGCCGGATTCCGTATCGCGAGAATCCGCTACTACACGCCGCTCATCGGTGGATTCATCGAGAACATCCTGATGCGCATGGCGGAACGAGCGCTCGGGCGTGGTCTGCGGCGGCGAACGTCTGGGCGCGCCGCAAGCGATCGGGCGGACGAGGAGGCACGACTGGCGCGGACGGCGGCCAAGAGGCATCTGGATCGTGGTGGTCCCGTGCTGGTCGTCCTGAAGATGCTGACGTATCTGATGCGCCTCGACGTGTGGCTGTTCGGACGGATCCGCTCCGGACCATTCTTTGCGCTGCTCGAACGCACGTCCGGGGGCGGGGCGTGAAGGGATCGTGGCTGCCGACGCGCATTGGCGCGGGCATCGGCGTATTCGTGACGGCGCTCGAGCTCGCCGGCCGATCGATCGCACGGGCGTCGCTCATCGAACGCGCGACCGGTGCCAGCCTGGATCCCGTGACCATCGCCTTTGTGGGTGTCGCAGCAGCCGCGTGTGGTGCCGCGCTGTCCTGGACGCGCGTCGCGCACCGCGTCGATGCGCTTGTCGTCTGGATCCTGCTTGCCGCAGTGCCGGCAGGTCTCGCGGCGCAGCTCTCGCTCGGCGCGCG
Organism: Acidobacteriota bacterium; assembly: GCA_046731935.1. Lineage (GTDB taxonomy): Bacteria > Acidobacteriota > Vicinamibacteria > Vicinamibacterales > JAENWD01 > CAVUPP01. Next base: position 5,148 of record JBKPMA010000182.1, on the reverse strand, counting down.
CCTGCAAAGTGACGGCTTCTATTACTTCGCGCACTTGCGGTCGCTGTGGTTCGATCAGGACCAGGATCTCGCGAACGACTATCGACTGCTGGCGATGGAGTCGAAGACGAACCTGTTCGTGCCGACGGTCACGGGCCATGCGCAGTCAGCGTGGACCATTGGACCGAGCCTGGTCTGGGCGCCGTTTTTCGCGGTCGGCGACGCCGTCGCACGCTACGAGCAGCAATCCGATCCGGCACTCAAAACGGATGGCACGTCGTTCCCCTATCGCCAGGCCGTCTGCGTCGCGGGACTGGTGTGGGGACTGCTGGGCCTGTACTTCACCTACCGGTTGAGCGCCTTGTTCGTCCCCCAGGGCTGGGCGGCGGCAGCGATGATCGCGGTGGGCAGCGGATCGTTTCTGCGCTGGTATCTGGTGAAGGAGCCGTCGATGACGCACGCGCCGTCGATGGCCGCTGTCGCTGGTTTCACCTGGGCCTGGGCGGCGACCCGCGGGCGGAGAACGCTGTGGCAGTGGGCGGCGCTTGGCGTGCTGGCGGGACTGATGGGCACAATCCGCTGGCAGAACGTCTTGTTCGCGCTGCTGCCCGCGCTCGAATGGGTGGCGGCGGCGGTTCCGCTGCTTCGCACTCGCGCGATCCACCCGTTGCGAGTACTCACACTCGCAGGACTCGCGTTCACGGCCGCGGCTGTCGTGGGCTTCCTGCCGCAGATGCTGGTCTGGAAGGCGATCTACGGCCAGTACTTCGCCGTGTCGCCCGTCGGTCCACAGATCCGGTGGTGGGCGCCGCGGATCAGCGACATCCTGTGGTCGTCACGCAACGGATTGTTCGCCACCTCCCCGATTCTGTACGTCGGAGCCATCGGTCTCGTCCTGATGATCCGATCGTCGCCAGGATTCGCGCTGCCTGCGCTCGCGATCTTCGCAGCGATGACGTTCTTCAACGCGTCTATCCAAGACTGGTGGGGCAGCGCGGCATACGGCATGCGCCGGTTCGACGGCATGGTGCCTATCCTTGCCGTTGGCGTGGCGGTCGCGTTGGAACGGCTGTCGGGTCTCGTGGCACGAGCGCCGCAGGTCGTCGCCTGCACGGCGGCGGCCTTGCTCGTGCTCTGGAACCTCACCTTCATGCAGGCCGCCCTCTCGGGGGTATTCGGCATCGGCGAGTCGGTGTCGTTCGAGCGTGTCGGCGCCGCGCAAGGTGGCACGATCGAGCGCTGGTTCGGCCATCCGTTCTCGTTCCCGGCCAACGCGATCTTTGCGCTGCGAAACAGGCGGCCGATGTCGAGCTACGACGTCCTCTGGACCGGGCGGTTTCTCGCGGATCCGTCGCAGCCGTACGCCCGCATCGACGTTGGCGGTGAAGACGGGCCGTTTCTCTCGAATGGCTGGTATGCGGCCGAAGAGGGCGGCGGCGTGACGTTCCGGTGGGCGGCCGAGCGAGCCAGCCTGGTCGTCCCGCTCGATCACGCCGACGATCTGCGCGTACTGATCCGCGTGATGCCGTTCGGCTTCGCGGGGGCCGATCCACAAACGCTCACGCTCGTCGTCAATAGCGTGTCGCACACGGCGGTGCCGCTGGTGTCAGGGTGGCAGACCGTCGAGGTGGCGACGCCCGCGTCCGAGTGGCAGAGCGGCGTCAGCGATGTGGCACTCGTGTTCCGCCGGGCGATCAGACCGTCCGACACGTCCGGCTCCCGCGATTCTCGACCGCTCGCGGCCGCGGTCGACTGGATCGCGCTCCGCGGCCCGTCGCCTGCCGGGCGCACCGGCTCCTGATGCGCATCTTGTATTGCGCGATCGATCAGACGGTCCCCGGCACTCTCGGCGGATCGATCCACACCGAGCGCGTGGCCTCGGGCCTTGCCTCGCTCGGACACGATGTCGCGGCACTCGTGATGTCCGGCGACCAGCCATTTCCGGCGGGACCCGTACGATGGTACGCAGTGCCGCCACCATTTGGTCGGCCGCACCTCCGAGCGCTGCGCGCGGCACACGTGGCCAGGATTGCAGACGCGTTCGAGCCCGATATCGTCGTGGAGCGGTATCACAATTTCGGCGGTGAGGGAGTCCGCGCGGCGCTGAAGCGTCGCGTACCAGCATCGCTCGAGGTCAATGCGCCGATCGTGGATCATCCGGGCTCGGTCAAGCGTGCGATCGACCGCGCGCTCCTCGTCGAACCCATGCGGCGCTGGCGCGACTGGCAATGTGCGCACACCGATCTCTTCATCACGCCGAGTCGTGCGACTGTGCCGGCGTGGGTCCCGTCCGACCGCGTGCTCGAGATCGAATGGGGCGCCGACGTCGATCGCTTCGGTCCGGCGGTGGCTGCTCCCGCGCCGTTCGCGAGGCCGGCTGGGACGGTCGCAGTCTTCGCCGGCGCGTTCCGCGCATGGCACGGCGCGATTCATCTCGTCCGTGCGGTCGCCGCGCTGCGCGCGCAAGGCGTCAGCGACATCAGCGCAGTCATGATTGGTACCGGGCCGGAATGGGCGGCCGTTCGCGAGGCCGCGGCCGGAACGACGGGCATTCTGCTCACCGGCACGCTGCCGCACGAGGTCATGCCCGCGGCGCTCGCGGCCTGTGACATCGGCGTGGCGCCGTTCGACGTCGCGCGGCATCGATCGCTCTCACTGGATTTCTACTGGTCCCCGCTGAAGATCTTCGAGTACATGGCGTCTGGACTGCCCGTCGTTGCGCCGCGTATTCCTCGCCTCGCCCGCCTTGTCGAAGATGGCAGCGAGGGGCGGCTCTACGACGCAGCCGACCCGGACGCCCTCGCGGCCACGCTGCTCGCCCTCCACCAGGACCCTGCGGCTCGGGCAAGCCTGGGAGCGGCCGCACGCGCACGCGCCGTCGCGGCCTACAGCTGGCGGGCGCACTGTGAACGGCTCGCCGATGCGTTCGGTTCCCTCGTCCGGAAAGAGGCGTGACGTGCGGATCCTGATCGCGACCGACGCCTTTCCACCCAACTGCGGCGGCAGCGGCTGGAGCACGTGGGAGCTGGCGCGCGGACTGCGGGATCGTGGTCACGCGATCGATCTGGTCCAGCCGCGTCCTGGCACCTCCGGCATCCGATCCCGTGAGTACGACGGTTTCACGATCGAAGAGTTCGGCGCCGCCGCACCGCCAGTGCCGTTCGTCCGCAACTATTTCAAGAACGAGCGCCTCTTCCCGGCGCTCGAGGCGCATCTGCTCGAGCGGTTGACCCGCGAACGTCCAGACATCGTGCACGCTCAGCACGTGCTCACGGCGACTCCCGCCATTTCCGCTGCCCGGAAGGCCGACGTGCCGGTCGTGGTCACCGTGCGTGACTACTGGCCGGTCTGCTACTGGGCCACGCTCATCGTGGATCCCGCGATCGACGAGCTCTGTCCCGGGTGTTCGGCGGCAGGAATGCGGCGGTGCCTTCAGGGCCGCGCGGGTCCTCTGTGGCCCCTGGCCGCGCCCATGATTCCGTACATGCAGGCCAATCTCGCGCGAAAGCGGACCGCGCTCGCATCCGCGAATGCGGTGATCGCGGTCAGCGGACAGATCGGCCGCGACCTGCTGGCCCGCGCGCCCGAATTGCGGGAGACGCGACTCGAGATCGTGCCGAACCCCTTCGATCTTGCGTCGCTCGAACAGGTAGCCCGCAGCGCGCCGCCGCCGAGAACGGATCCGTACGCGCTGTACGTGGGCAAGCTCGAGGCGAACAAGGGCGCCGACCTGCTCCCGCGCACCGCACATGCGGCCGGACTCAGGATACCGCTGATCGTCGTCGGTGATGGATCGCTGCAATCCACGATCGAGCGCGAGGCGCGTGAGCTCGGTGTGGATCTGCAGGTGACCGGCTGGGTCTCACGCGAGGCGGCGCTTGGATGGATGGCGGCGGCAGCATTCGTGGTCTTTCCGTCGCGAGGTCCGGAGTCGTTGAGCCGCGTGCTGGTCGAAGCCAGCGCGCTCGGAATACCAACGGCCGCCATGGACACGGGCGGCACGCGCGACATCATCGAGCCCGATCGCACCGGGCTGCTCTCCACCGATAGGGCAGGACTGGTTCGCGACGTACGCCGGCTCGCCGCGGATCAGCCGCTGCGGCAACGTCTGGGTGCGGCGGCGGCCTCGCATGTGCGCGATCGATTCGATGCCCGGCGCGTCGTCGCGCGCATCGAATCGATCTACGACGAGCTCGTCACGTCATCGCGAAGGAGGCGTTCGTGAGTCCCCGAAGGGCGGGACCCGATCGGCCACGGTCGATCGCCGTGATTACGCGCGGTGTCTTTCCGCTCCATGGTGTTGGTGGACTCGAACGCCACGTGTTCGACCTGATCCGGCACCACCTGGCGGCCGGCCTCGACGTCCGCCTGATCACGCGTCCCGCGAATGCCCAACCGACGGACGAGCGCGCGTTGGCGTCATGGTCCGCGATCGTCTCGCATCCGAGCTTCTCGTTGGCGACCGTGCCATACCGGACGTTTCCCCTCGCCGGGCGCAAAGGCACGACGATCCTCGATCGCAGCACGGCCTATCCACGTTTCGGCCGCCGCGCGGGCCAGGTCGCGGCCGAGGCCGTCCGCGCGGGCAATGCCGACGTCGTGTATGCGCTCGGTGCCAGCGCATACGGGTACGCCCTGGCGAAACGGCGCGGCGAGGTGACGGCGCCGCTCGTCCTGAACCCGCAAGGGCTGGAGGAGTTCGGCGGTGCCGACGGATCGTATGGCGGGCAACGCCTCAAGGGGCTCGCCTATCAACCTCTCCGGCGCGTGGTTCGCGCGTGTGCGGCTGAAGCAGATGCCGTGATCGCCACCGATCGTGCTCTCGAGCCCGTCGTGACACGACACCTCGCCGTCGATCGATCGCGACTCCGTCTCGTGCCCAATGGGATCGACGTCGCCGGATGTGACGCGCTTGCTGGGCAAGCGGACGGCCAGCGAGTGCGCGGCGCGGCCGGTCTCGCCGACGATCGGGTCGTGCTCTTGAGTGTGGGCCGGCTCGAGCGCAACAAGGGCTTCAATCATCTCGCCGGTGCGCTGGGCCGCTTGCGCGAACGGAGCGACTGGCACTGGGTCATCGCGGGCACCGGACCGTATCGACGGACCATCGAAGAGGCGATCCAGCACGCGGGCATCGAGCGCCGTGTCCACTGGCTCGGCCGGATCGAGGAT
>JBKPMA010000181.1:0-10405 GCA_046731935.1 Acidobacteriota bacterium | reverse complement strand
ACACGTCGATGGCCTTGCTGCCCTCGGTGGCGATCAGCACGAGCTCGACGTCGCACCCGTGCTGTGAGATGACCCGGCTGATGCCATGCAGCAGGCCGAGGCGGTTCTGCGCGACGATTTCGAGCACCGTGTAGTGCTGCGAGTGCTCGGTGTCGAAGTACACGATGGGCCGGACCAGCCCGGCGGAGCGCCGGTGCGACGGACCGCTGGCCTTGCGGCGCAGGAGCGTCGAAATGTCCTGCCGTCCCGCGACCACGTCCTTGAGCAGCCGTTCGAGCTGCGACGGCGCGTCGGCGTTCATCTTGAAGAACTGTTCTTGATCCGTGAACTGAAAGAGGTCGAGCACCAGTCCTGACGGGCTCGTCATGGCGCTGCCGCGCAGGATGTCCATGCCGCAATACGACAGCACGCCGCAGATGTTGGCGAACAACTGGGGCTTGTCGAGCGTGACGACAGCGAGCTCCCAGGCGCCGCCGCGCGGCTCGAGGAACAGACGCACTTCGTCGGCGTGAATGTCGCGCGCGAGGCGGGCGTGCTGATAGACGTGCGCGCGATCGACGGTCGCCAGATAGCGCTGCGGCAGGCCTTCGAGGAAGCGTGCGAGCTCGGCCTCCGAGATGTCCGACGGCCGGGTCGCCTGCAAGGCGGCGACAGCGGCCTGCTCACGGTCGATCACCTGGTCGCCGTACGCGATGGTCAGCTCGTTGTAGGTGTCGACGTAGAGCCGCCAGAGGAGCTCTTCCTTCCAGGGCGTCAACGTACCTGGACTGACCGCCTGAATATCCACGAACGTCAGAAGGCACAGCATCTTCAGGCGCTCTTCAGTGCCGACGAACGCCGCGAATCGCTGCACAATCCCCGGGTCGTCACTGTCGCGCCTGAAGGCCGTGACCGACATCTGCAGATGCTCTGCAATCAGGAACTCGATATCGTCGCGCGCGTCGGCGGGCACGTCGAGCTGCGCCAGCATGCCGCGCGCCATTCGCGCGCTCTCTTCGGCGTGCGCCTCCTCTTTCCACTTGCCGACGTCGTGGAACAGAAGGGCGAGCACCAGCCGTTCGGGCGCATGCAGCTCCGCCAGCACCGCGCCGAAGCGTTCACGAGAGCTGTCCGCGGTGAGGAGCCGTTCCAGGCCGCGAATCGTCAGCAGCGTGTGCTCATCGACCGTGTACTTGTGGTAGAAGTCGCGGATCACGCGGGAGGAGATCGCGTTGAAGCCGGGGAACAGCTTGCCGAGCAGTCCGCATTCATGCAGCTCCGAGAGCCGGTCGTAGAGTCCGGTCCTGGGGCGAAGCAGCTGCAGCAGTCGCGCGCGATCCTGCGGCGTCGGGAGGAAATCGGTCAGGGCATACCGCGCGGAACGGCGCTCGATGAGCGCGAGCGTCTCGTCGGCCACCGGAGCGCCGTACTCGAGCGCGACCTCGAAGGCCTGCAGCCATGAGGCCGGATCAGCGGATGCGCGTTCGGCATCCGAGAACTCGACGCCGGCCAGGGTCACCTGGAGATTCGAACCAACCGCCGTCCACGTCACACTGCCGCGCCGCGCGTGCATCAGCCGCCGCGCCCGCCCGACGGCGCGCGCGACGACTTTCGCGTGGCCGAAATAGCGGCTCATGAGCGCTTCGACGCGCTGCTGCGGCGTGGCGCCCGGGATGTGCAGTCGATCCGCCACGACTTCCTGGAGCGGATGACTCAGCACGTTCATGTTCCGCCCGGCGTCGAGGTGCAGCACCGATCGCACCCGGAGCAGGAAGCCTTCGGCCTGATCGATCCGGTCCTCGTCCACCAGTGCCGCGGTCGCATCGTCTGCGAGCCAGGTGTACACGCGAGCCGCCGCGATGTCGCGGAGCCCGCCCGGCGATTCCTTCACGTCCGGCTCGAGCTGATACACCGTGTCGTTGAACTGGGCGTACCGCGCGGCGGTCAGCCGCTCGAGGCCTGCGATGACCTGATCGCGGCAGGCGGCGTTGGCGCGGCGGAATCGCTCGTCGACCTCTTCGAAGACGGACGGCTCACCGGCAATGAGCCGGAGATCGAGGAGCGCGAGCAGCAGCTCGGGATTGTCGTGTTCGATCTCGCGCATGTCGGCGAGCGTTCGGACCTGATGCCCCACGGTGAGCCGAAGATCCCAGAGCGGGTGCAGGACATCCTTGACGAACCGCTCCTCTGCGCGCCCGATCGTGCCGTCGAAGACGATGAGGAGATCGATGTCGGAGTGCAGGCAGAGCGTGCGACGGCCGTAGCCGCCCGTGGCGCAGACGGCGAGCGGCACCGGCGAGCCGAGGTCGCTGGCCGACACGACCTGCCGCAGGAGGTCGTCGAGTCGATCGGAAAAGCGGGCGTGCGCGGCGCGGCCGCCCAAGCCGCGCGCGATATCGGCAGAGAACTGCTCACGCGCGGCGGAGAGCCGTGCGGCCAGCTGCTGCATGTCGGCAGATCGGGAGCCGTCCCGCTTCGCGGTCATGATCGGGCTGAGCACGCCCAACGCCAGCGCTACGGCCACGGTCGGCCTCGGCCAGCGGCCAGCGTCCAACCTGACGGACAGCCGGGCACGGCACGCGGTGCGGGCGCCCGCATCATATCAGCAGGCCTCGCCGATCCCGCGTGGCGGCTGCGGTCGCGCAGAGCGCTACCAATCGCACAGAAATGTGTCCTTCGCTGTTCGCTCCGACAAATTTGTCGCGCCCTCGTGTCCGCCATCCTGGAATTCCCGAGTACAACGCCGCGTACGGACGTGTGAGCGTGCGAACGCTCGGCACATATGCCTGAACCGTGCCGCACCTGTGTCGATCGGACGAGCCGCTCGCCCGCGATCAAGCAATCCGATGCGGGCGCCGAGAAATCAGCATGCGGCGCGTGTGTTCGGTCCGGAGCGCCGAGGGAAACCGAGTGATTAATGCGGAGCGCTGCGTCCAATAGCGCCGCATCCCGCTACGACACGAATGTCGTCCGGACAGCTCTCCGCGACAAAAATGGAGGACGGCAACTCGCGGGTACTATCCCGCCGGAGCGGGTAACATTAGCCGCATCCCATGGCGTCGGGCGGCTCACACGACCTCGCGGCCCTGGCGGGCCGTCTCATGCGAGCCGCGGCCCGGAACCGCGCGCTCGTGCTGTCGTGTCTGGCGGTCGTGACCGTGGGCGCCGCGGCGGTGTCCACGCGCGTCTCCATCAACCCGGACGTGACGGCCCTTCTGCCCCGGACCGGTCCGGCCGTTCGCGCGTTCGACAGGTACCTCACGTCCTTCGGTACCTTCGATCGACTGTACGTGTTGTTCGAAGCCCCGCCAGGAACGCAACTCGACGATGGTCTGATTGGCGCCTACGAGCGCCGTCTGCGCTCGCTGCCTGAGATCGCGGGACTCGACGAGTTGTTCGGTCCGGCGCATGACTGGCAGTACCTGGCGGATCGTCAACTGTTGCTGCTTCGTCCAGACGAGCTGACTGCGGCTCTCGGGCGCTTCCGGCCGGAGGCGATTCCGTCCGAGCTCCGGGAAACCCGTGAACTGCTCTCGATGCCGGGCGCGGCGACTCGAGGGCTGGTTCAGCAGGATCCGCTCGGCTTACTCGGTCTGCTCCGATCGCATTTCGCGGCCGCCGGCTCGACCGACGCCAATGGGCTCCAGTCACCAGACGGGCGGAGCCGCCTGATTGTTGCCCGCCCGGTGAAGCCGCCGTTCGATCGCGTGTTCACCGAACGGCTGCTCGAGAAACTCGAGACGCTCGAGCGCGCCGCCCGCGACGAGGCGACGCGCGACGCCGACGATCCTGCGGCGGTGAGGCGGATCCAGATCCGCGTGGGAGGGGCTTACAGCATTTCGCACGAAGCGGATCAGATGATTCGCCGAGAGGCTATCTGGAACGTCGTCAGCTCGCTTGCGGGCATCCTGCTGCTGCTCGTCATCGTCTTTCGCAGCTTGTGGCTCCTATGGGTCGGTGCGCTGCCCATGATTGCCGCAGGTTTTCTCGCGCTCGCCTTGAACAGCCTCATCGATCCACGTCTGTCGGCCGCTGCCGCTGCCGCTGCGGCGCTGCTCTTCGGGCTGGGGATTGACGGACTCGTGCTCCTGTACGTGCGCTATCTGGAGGAGCGGGCCCGCGGGCGGGACACGCTCGACGCAATCGAAGCGCTCGGTGAGCCGGTCGTCAGCATGACGACAGGGTTCCTGACGACGGCCGCGACATTTCTCGCGGTCACCGTCGTGGAGTTTCCGAGCCTGCGCGAGCTCGGCCGGCTGGTCGGATTCGGCATGGTCTTCGGCGCCGTCTGCACAGCGGCCATCGTCGCGGCACTGGTTCCGTCGACAGCCGCGCGGTGGCGCGCGCCGAGAGCGGATCGACTCGCGAGGACGATCATGGCGTACGGCCGCGTGTCGCTCGTCGCCGCCGTCATTGCGACGGTCGTCCTGGGTTGGTGGGCGCGCTCGCTGCGTACGGATTTCAGCCTGCGGGCCTTGCAGCTCTCGACCCCTGTCGCACACTTCGACGAAGAGCTTCGCACGCGCTTCGGCCTGTCGGGCGACCTGACGATCGTGCTCGGCGAGGCTCGGTCGGTCGGCGATGCCCTCGCGCTGGACGAACGGTTCCGGAACGCGCTGACCAGTCAGGCGGGTTCGCTCAGCGTGACCTCGGCGACTGATTTTCTGCCGACTGCCGCGCAGCAGGAGGCAGCCTCGCGCCTCATTCGCGGTGCGGCTCCTCCACCAGCCACGATTGTGCAGACGTTGACGTCGGCGGCATCGGAATTGGGCTTCCAGCCCGGCACGTTCGACGCGTTCGCCGCCAGACTTCCCGCCATGCTGGGTGCGAGCGAGCGGGTTTCGTACGAGGGGTACCAAGCGCACGGTTTCGGCGATCTGATCGGCCGGTTCATCGCCGTCCGCGACGGACGTGTACTCACGGCTGCCTATGCGTCGCCGCGAACGCTCGGCCAGACCGCGGCGCTTCGGGCGGCGGCCGACGCGGCGGGGCCGGGCCTCGTTGTCACCGGACTTCGGGTCGTGGACGAGGAAATTTCCGGGCGGGTGCAACGGGATCTCACGATCGGTCTGCTGCTTGGTGTGGTTGCGGTGTTCATCCTGGTCTGGTTCGTCGTGCGCGACGTCTGGCTGAGTGCGCTCGCGCTGTTACCGGCACTGCTCGGGCTCATCTGGAGCGCCGGGCTGCTGGCCGCCGCGCACCTCACGCTCGACCTTTTCAGCACCTTCGGCGTGCTGACATTCATCGGCATCGCCGTGGACTACGGGATCCACCTGGTACATCGCACGACGTCAGACCCCGATCAGCCCGTCGAACATGCACTCGCGCATCTTGCGCCGGCCAACCTTGTCGCGTTCGGGATCGCCGTCCTCGGCTGCGGCACGCTTGCGGGATCGGCGTATCGGCCACTCAGTACGCTCGGCATCTTCACGGTGGTCAGTCTCACGACGGGACTCTTTGCGGCGATGGCGATTCTGCCCGTCTGCCTGGCCTGGACGCTGGAGCGCCGCCGGCGCCGCGACGAAACGCATGCGATACTCTGATCGCTTCCGGGGCATGCAGATCAGTTCCCCACCGCCGCACGAGATCGACGGCCGATGAGAGGCGCGGTCTCTCTCAGAAACGTTTCCAAGGCATACGGGCAGGTCGCTGCCGTCACCGATGTCTCGCTCGACGTCCCGCCAGGTGAGTTCGTCACGCTGCTGGGTCCCTCCGGCTGCGGAAAGACGACACTGCTCCGGCTGATCGCCGGCTTCGAAACGCCGGACCGTGGCACCGTCGCCGTCTCCGACCGGGATGTGACGCTCGTCCCTGCGCACAAACGGCCCGTGAACACGGTATTTCAGCATTACGCCCTGTTCCCGCACCGCACGGTCGCCGGCAATGTGTCGTTCGGCCTGGAGATGCGCTCCGAGCCCCGCAAGGATATCGACCGTCATGTCGCGCGTGCGCTGGACCTGGTGCGGCTCGCGGGCTACGGCACACGGCGCATCACCGAATTGTCAGGCGGTCAGAAGCAGCGTGTCGCGCTCGCCCGCGCTCTCGTGCTGGAGCCGGAAGTGCTCCTACTCGACGAGCCGATGGCTGCGCTCGACCCTAAGCTTCGAAAGGAAATGCAGGTCGAGCTCAAGAACCTGCAGGAGCGCCTCCGCACGACGTTCGTGTTCGTCACCCACGATCAGGACGAGGCACTCGTGATGGCCGACCGTATCGCGGTGATGAATCAAGGCCGCATCGAGCAGATCGATGAGCCGGAGGCGCTGTACGAGCGACCTCGAACGCGATTCGTTGCGGACTTCCTCGGCGTCACCAACCTGTTCGTGGCCACACCCGTTGCACAGAACGGTGCACTGGCCCGGCTGCGAACCGCGGGCGGCCTCGAGCTCGATGCGGTCGATGACGGCGGATATCGTGCTGCGCAGCCGGTATGGATCGGCCTGCGGTCCGAAAAGATTAGTCTCGCCGAGGCTTCCGGACCGTCGTTGCGCGGCGTCATCGAAGACGAGATCTTCCTCGGTGACTGGACGGATTGGCGCGTCCGCGTTGGCAGTGAAGTCCTGAGCGTCGGTGAAGGCAACGTCCTGGCCCGCGGGCGAAAACGCGGCGACAGCGTCTCGGTGTCGTTTGCGCCGGATGCGGTATTGCGTCTCGAGGACGTTCCCGGAGGGCAACGATGACGGCGCGTCGGAGCGGCGTTCTGCTCCTGCTGCCGTGTGCTGCGGTGCTCGTCTCACTGTTCTATCTGCCGCAGCTGTTCATGCTGCTCGTTTCCCTGGGACAACGGTCGACGTACGGCGCAGTCGTCTATGGGATCGGCGCCGCGAATTACCTTCGCGCTCTGGACCCGCTGTATCTGTCGATTCTCGGACGGAGCCTGCTGCTGGCGCTCGAGACCACGGCAATCTGCCTGCTGCTCGCCTATCCCGTAGCGTACTGGCTCGGTCGTGTCGTGCCGGCCGGTTGGCGCAATCTCCTGGTCACGCTCATCGTGCTGCCGTTCTGGACGAGCTTTCTCGTCCGCCTCTATGCGTGGATGGTGCTCCTCCGGTCGGAGGGTGTCGTGAACACCCTCCTGGGACACGCCGGGCTCGGCGGAGTCGAACTGCTGTACAACCACGCGGCGGTCCTGCTGGGACAGGTGTACGGCGAGCTGCCGTTCATGATCATTCCGCTCTACGTGTCGATTGAGAAGCTCGACTCAGCGCTGCTCGAAGCCGCGGCGGATTGCGGCGCCAGTCCCCTGCGGGCCTTTCTCAGCATCGTGATTCCTCAGACGATGCCCGGGATTGCGGCAGGCTGTGTGCTCGTCTTCATTCCGTCGCTCGGCGCGTTCCTCGCCCCGGATCTGCTCGGCGGCGGGCGCACGGCGTACATCGGCAACTTGATACAGAGTCAGTTCGCGGTCGCGCGCGACATGCCATTCGGCGCCGCGCTGTCGTTCCTGTTGTCGCTGGTCGTCGTCCTGCTCCTCCTCCTATTCCGTCGTCCTTTGGCGTCCACCCAGTCGCTGTAGTCCATCGCATGGCTGAGCGCCGCCAGTCATCTGCGTTCCCGCTCGGCCTGCTTGCGGTCCTGGTCTACCTGTTTCTGTACGCTCCGATTGTGGTGCTGGCGGTGCTGTCGTTCAGCGCCAGCCGGCTGGCTGCGTCGTGGGGCGGGTTCACCTTCTCCTGGTACGTCAAGGCCGCGCAGGACCCTGCGGTTCTTGCCTCTCTGCGGAACAGCCTGGTGGTTGGTGTTGCGGCGTCGGTCGTCGCAACCGCGTGCGGAACTGCTGCCGCGCTCGCACTGCATCGCCACCGGTTTCGCGGCCGCGGCGTCGTGGACGCGGGGATCCTGCTGCCGACCGTCGTGCCAGAGATCGTGCTGGCGGCGTCGCTCCTGCTGCTCTTTGCCACGTTGGGCGCGCCGTTGGGCTTCACCACGGTCATCCTCGCCCACGTCGGGTTCACCGTGTCGTATGCATTCGTCGTCGTCAAAGCGCGCATTGCCGGGTTCGATCGCACGCTCGAGGAGGCGGCGATGGATCTCGGCGCCGGGCCGATCCGGACCTTCCTGCTGGTGACACTTCCGGCAATTGCGCCGGCCGTCCTGGCCGGTGGACTGCTCGCCTTTGCGCTGTCGATAGACGACTACGTCGTGACGTCCTTCGTCACCGGGGTGGGTGCGACGACGTTACCGCTGCAGATCTATTCGATGGTCAAGAGCGGTATCTCGCCGGAAATCAACGCGGTGTCGACCGTGCTCATTCTTGCGACCGGCCTCCTGCTCGTCGCGGCGTTTCTGCTGGAGCAGGGCCGTTCGATCCGCACGGCGGCGCTTCCCGCGGTGATTGGCATGACCGTGCTCGCCGCACCGTTCTTCGTGGTGGGCGGGCCGGCCGTCAACGGGGATCACGAGCTCAATCTGTTCATCTGGTCCAACTACATCTCGCCCGAGACGCTGGGCAAGTTCGAGCAGCGATACGGCGTGAAGGTCAACGTGGACCTCTATGACTCGAACGAGTCGCTGCTGGCGAAGCTGCAGGCCGGGAACACGGCGTACGACGTGATCTGCCCTTCCGACTACACGCTGCAGGTGCTGATCCGTCAGGGCCTCGTTCGCCGCATCGACCACGCGCGGCTTCCGCATCTGCGAAGCCTCTCGCCGTCGTTCCTCAACCGGCCGTACGATCCAGGGAACGCGCATTCGACGCCCTATTTCTGGGGCACGACCGGCATCGCCTACGATCGGACGCGCGTCGCGGCGCCAATCGACTCATGGGCCGCGTTGTGGGACGAGCGCTACCGCGGACGCATTCTCATGCTGGACGACCCACGTGAAGCCTTCATGGCGGCGCTCAAGCTGCGCGGGCACAGTCTGAACGCGACGGATCCGGACGTCCTCGTTGAAGCGCGCGATCTCCTGATCCGGCAGCGTCGTCTCGTGCGGACCTACAACTCGACGAACTACGAGGACGTGCTGCTCGCCCGGGACGTGTGGATCGCGCAGGGCTGGAGCGGCCAGTTCGCCAAGATCATGGAGCAGGATCCCGACATCGCGTACGTGGTGCCCAAGGAGGGCTCGACGCTCTTCATCGACAATCTCGCGATCCCGACCACCGCGACGCATCCCGATCTCGCGCACGCGTTTCTCGACTTCGTCATGGAGCCGGAGATCGCGGCCGAGATCTGCCGCACGATGCACTACTCCACGACGAGTCGCGATGCCCTGCCGCTGCTGCCTCCGACGATGCGCAGCAGCCCTGCGATGTTCCCGCCGCCGACGGTCTTCGAACGGCTCGAGATGATCCGCGACCTGGGTGATGCGACGGTCCTGTACGACCGGCTGTGGACGGAAGTCAAGAGCGCACAGTAACGAGCGTCCTGCGTGTGCGTAAGCGCCCAGTTGGTGCCCGACTCAAGCCGCCAGACAGTCCGTCGATTTAAGAATCAGCCGGCCCAGCCCTGCGGGGGGCGGCCGGCGCCAGATGGATGCGCTGGCGCATCCCTGTGTCCGGATTCCCCGGCATTCGGGCAGAACATGGCGACTGTCGTAATCGATGCCACTGGATTGCGGTGTCCAGGCCCCGGCCTGAAGATGGCCGCGGCCGTCACGCGTCAGCAGGTCCGGCCAGGCGATCTCCTCGAAGTCGTGGCCGATTGCCCGTCATTCGAGGCCGACGTGCGATCGTGGTGCGCGATGTACCGCAAGGTGCTGGCCCTCATTCGCGACGAGGGTAAGGGGCTCAAGCGGTGCGTCATTTACATTTAGGGCTCGAGGGCCGAAGGGCTTGAGGGCCTGAGGGTCTGACTAGGGTCAAGGGCCTGAGGGCTCGAGGCATCCCCCAACGATGGCGGCACACGAACGCTGCCGCTCCCTCCGGTGCGAGCGCGTGCGAATTCGCTGCGCACCTCCCATTCCGTCGATCCGGCGGTGAGCAGCACCAGACCGAATCCGACGACGGTCATCGCCGCGATCAGCCGCAGCAGCAAAACGGCAAACCCGGTGACCGTGTCGTGCTGGGCGAAGACCGTGCTCATCATCACGAGCTCGCGGTTGTTCGTCGGGCGCATCGTCTGAGTGACGAACGGCGCCGGAACCAGCGAGCGCGCCACATTGACGATGGGGCGATCGAATCCTGACGCGTCGCCGCCGCGGATGCCGAAACGGAGGGCGGCCCACCAGCCGTAGCCCAGTCCGATCACCAGCAGCACGAGGCCGACGAGCAGCCGCGTACGTGCCCTCGAGTGGAGCTCGGTCCAGAGAAACGGCGCCATCTATGAGGCTTATCGGCCAGGCCTGGGCCCGCTGCACCATCTGCACAGGGTCTGGCGCTGTCGCACGGAAGTGCACCGGCCGGCGCTCAGTGCGCCCGCTTCGGAAACCGCACCGCGAAGCCAAATCCGACGAACCAGTCGGTTGCGGAGTCGGTCAACCCCCAGCC
>JBKPMA010000180.1:0-2788 GCA_046731935.1 Acidobacteriota bacterium | reverse complement strand
CGCCACGCATCACGGTGGCTCAGGCGCAGGCCGACGTGGATCGAGTCTGGGCGTGGCTCGCAAAGACGTACCCGGACAGCAACCGCGACCTGACCGCGCACATCCGCCCGCTCGGGTCGGATCTCGTGCACGGAGTGCGTGAGCCAATGCTGGTGCTCGTCGGGGCCGTCGCACTGCTGTGGCTGGTCGCGTCTGTCAACCTGGCGACGCTGATGCTCGTACAGTTCATCGGGCGTCAGCGCGAGATCGCGGTGCGTACCGCGCTTGGCGCAAGCCGTCCTCGCGTGCTGCAGATGCTCGTCGTGCAGGGCGCGGTCGTCGCCCTTGCCGGATCGGCCATCGGGCTCGCGTTCGGCATGGCTCTCATCAAAGTGTTCTCGCGCCTGGTACCCACCGACGTTCCGCGCGCCGTCGAAATGAGCATCGACTGGCACGTGGCCGCCGCCGTCATCGTGCTGTCGATTGCCGCCGGCATCGCCGTCGGCCTGGTGCCCGCGTGGCGCGTATCGCGCGCCGCCGTCAGCGACACGCTTCGCTCGGCCGAGCGCCGCATGGTGAGCGCATCGGCCGTCCGCTGGCGCAGCATTCTCGTCACGAGCGAGATTGCGCTCTCCGTGATCCTGCTCACCGGCTGTGCACTCCTGCTCAAGAGTTTCGTCACGTTGGTTGGCGTCGATCTCGGATTCCTGACCGACCGCGTGCTCACGATGCGGATCGAGCTGCCTGGCGCCCGGTATCCAACCGCCGATGAGCGCCTGCGATTCTTCGAACAGTTGGCGTCTCGCGTAGGCGCGCTCCCGGACGTTCAGGCCGTGGCTTTCGCGAATCGTTTCCCGCTGCGCGGCGGATGGGGTGGCGGTATGTACCTTGCCGACCAACGTGAACGAATGATCGAGGTCGACCTTCAAGCCGTCAGCGCCGGCTACTTCGCGACGCTCGGGATACCAGTCGTGCGTGGCCGCGGCCTCGAAACATCCGATCGAACGGGATCCCTGCCGGTGGCCGTCGTCAACGCGGCCTTTGCCGCGAAATACTTTCCCGATCGCGACGCCGTTGGACGACATCTCCTCCGAAACGAGCAGGAACCCTCTATCACGATCGTCGGCGTCGTCGGCGACGTACGGCGCGCGGGGAAGGCAGAGCCTGTCGCGCCAGGCGTGTACCTGCCAGCTGCGCAGACGGCGCTCTATCCCGTGCGGCTTGCTGATTTTGCGATCCGTTCGTCACACGATCCCCATGCGTTGGTGCCGAGCATTCAAGCGGCCGTCTTGACGATCGATCGCGAGCTGCCCATCGGGAACGTACGAACCTTGAGCGAAGTGGTTGGCGATTCGCTGGCACTGCGCCGATTGCAGGTGGGACTGATCTCTGTGTTCGCCGCGCTGGCGCTCGTCCTGACCGTGGTGGGGGTGTATGGCGTCGCCGCGTGCGCGGCGGCGCAGCGCACGGTCGAATTCGGTGTGCGCGTGGCGCTTGGCGCCACGCCGTCCGACATTCTGCGCCTGGTGCTCACTCAGTCGGCGACGCTCATCGCAGGTGGCCTGGTCGTCGGCATCGCCGGCGCGCTCGCGTTTGCGCGGTGGATGGAGAGCCTCTTGTTCGAAGTGCGGCCCCACGATCCGGCGACGCTCATCGCTGTGTCGCTGCTGCTGGTTGCCGTCGCGATGGTGGCGAGCTACGTGCCGGCGCGGCGAGCGGCGAGAATCGATCCGGCCGACGCGCTGCGATCGGAATGAGGCGGCCGGCGTGCGGCCGCCCTCCGATGTGCAGGGTCGTTACTTCTTCCGCGTATACGAGATCTTCATGGTCGGCGTCTCTTTGCCGTCGGCTCCCACCATGAACATCGTCATCACCTTGTGATCGGCGTCCACCTGCTCGACGATCGATTTCGTCTTCGTCATCTTGCCGGTCATATCGGGACTTTCCATCCACGACGTCGACGTGTGCGACGCGGCGTCATAGGTGCCTTCGCTCAACGACATGCCCGGGGCCATCGAGTCGCTCCAGCTGCCGACGTACTTCTTCTTGGCTGGATCGTAGGTCGTCAGACCACGGCCCTCGAAGGGCATGCCGGGCATCAGCTCGGCTTTCACCTCGGTCGTCAGGCATAGTCCGCCGCACCCGACGGTGTCTACTTGAGTGCCCTTGGCTGGCGGCATAGACGGTGCGCCGGGCGCCGTCATCTCAATCGACGCGTCCCAGGTCCCTTCTTCGGCTTTGAAAACAGCATGCTCGGGTCCGGGCGTAGGCGGTGCAGGCATCTGCGCCAACGCTGGAGCGGCCGCCACGCACACGAGCACGAGCGCGGTCGTACACCACGACATTCTCATTCTGTCCTCCATCATTCAATCAGGACACGGACACCGACAGTCGGTCGGAACGAGGGGTTGGATATGGGAGAGGTTGTAGCACGTCTCGTCTCGCGAGGTCGATGAGGATGCGTGCCTCGTGGATGAGGTCGTGGAGGTGCACTGGGAGCGGCCCGTCGTGTGCAGGTTGTCGAAACCCGAGAGACACGCCGCGACGTGACCGAGCCGGGCCTCTGTTCCCGCCTCGAGTACCGGGTACGCGCGTGCCAGACCGTGCCCGTGTCAGCGACCTGCTGGATCGATGAATAGTGTCCGGTCAGGGGCGAGCGGCACCTTCCGCAGACGCTGTGATATATGGACGCGTAATGAGTGATTTGAGCCGACGGGACTTTCTCCACGTGACCGCTGGCGCGATGACGACCGCCGGTCTGCGGTCATCAGACGCCGAACTACGGACTACGGACTACGAACCGGGAACG
>JBKPMA010000179.1:0-7834 GCA_046731935.1 Acidobacteriota bacterium | reverse complement strand
GTGCGTGGCTGCGCCGTGCGAGCCGGGAGTGCAAAGGCCTGTGCCTTGTGCCCTGCGCCTTCGAGCCTTGAGCCGTGATCCATGTGCCCCTGGACCGTGCGGCTAAAGCCTAGAGCCGAAAGCCCAAAGCCGACGGCGCGCGTCTTGACACTCTCCGGAAGAGGCCGTATCATTTGGGTTTGCCGTCGTCCGGTTTATCCCCGAAGGGAAGTCTCCGTATGCGCACGTTCATCGCCACCGCGGGCAAGGCGAATACCCGGTGGCATGTGATTGACGCCGAGGCCCAGGTACTCGGCCGCATCGCCAGCACGGCCGCCCGGCTGCTCCAGGGCAAGCACAAGGCCATCTACACGCCGTTCATCGACACCGGCGATCACGTCGTGGTCGTCAACGCTGCGAAGGTCCGACTGACCGGTCGCAAGGATGAGCAGAAAATTTACCGCGCCCACAGCGGCTACGAAGGTGGCCTGCGTGAAGAGCGCGCGAAGATCGTGCGGGGCCGCCGTCCAGCCCGCCTCGTCGAGGAAGCCGTGCGTGGCATGCTGCCCAAGACGACCCTGGGCGATGCGATGTACCGCAAATTGAAGGTGTACGCCGGTGCGGACCATCCACACGCGGCGCAGAAGCCCTCCAAGATCGAGGTAGCGTAAGTGGCAGTCACCGAGTTTTACGGCACTGGTCGTCGCAAGTCGTCCACCGCCCGCGTGTTCCTTCGCCCCGGCGCCGGGGCCATCACCGTCAACCACCGCACCTTCGAGGCCGCGTTTCCGACGCAGGTGCTCCGGACCGCCGTCCGGCTGCCGCTCGTGCTGACGGAGACCGCCGATAAGTTCGACGTGCTGGTGACGGTGGATGGTGGCGGCGTCGCCGGACAAGCCGGTGCCGTGCGCCTCGGCATCGCACGCGCGCTCGTCGCGTTCAACGCGGAGCTGCGCAAGACACTCAAGAAAGACGGGCTCCTCACACGCGACGCACGCGCCAAGGAGCGGAAGAAGTACGGGCTGGCGGGAGCGCGCAAGCGGTTCCAGTTCAGCAAGCGCTAAACAACGAAGAGCAGGAGCCAACGCTTGACCGCAATCGCCATGAAAGATCTGCTGGAGGCCGGCGTCCATTTCGGCCACCAGACGAAGCGCTGGAATCCGAAGATGAAGGAATTCATCTTCGGCGAGCGCAACGGCATCTACATCATCGACCTCGGCAAGACCGTAAAGCTGTTCCGCCAGGCCGAGGAGTTCGTCGCGTCGCTCGCCAGCGAAGGCAAGACCGTACTGTTCGTTGGCACCAAGCGGCAGGCGCAGGATGTGATTGCGGAAGAAGCCGTGCGCTGCGGGATGTACTACGTCAACCAGCGCTGGCTCGGCGGGCTGCTCACCAACTTCTCGACGATTCAGCGCAGTCTCGGCCGCCTTCGCGACCTCGAGGCGATGGTCACCGACGGGCGCTACGACACGCTGTCGAAGAAAGAGATCGCGCGGAACGAGAAAGAGAAGCGCAAGCTGCAGAAGAACCTCGAAGGCATCCGCCTGATGGGCCGGCTGCCGGATGCGGTCTTCATCGTCGACACCAAGAAAGAAAAGATTGCGGTCGACGAGGCGCGCAAGCTGAAGATTCCCGTCATCGGGATCGTCGACACCAACTGCGACCCTGACGAAGTCGACTTCGTGATCCCCGGGAACGATGACGCGCTGCGTTCGATCCGGCTCTTTGCCGCGCACGTCGCCGACACGATTCTGTCCGGGCGCGCCATCCGCGAATCGGCACAGGCCGAAGCGTCCGAAGGCGCAGACGGTGACGACGACCGCCGCGGACGTGCGCCGCGCCGGCCGCGCAGCGAGACACCGGTCGCGTCACCAGCGTCGGCCTGACGGCGTTCAGCGCGCCACACTGCAGCGCCGGCCAGGAGTTCACGGGCCGGCGCTTCTTCTGTACCCCAGGAACACCAGGACGGCCGGTGAGAGCGGCCGCTCCGCACGCGGGCGACCAGCGTCCGCCGTTATTCGATGTGAAGGATCGACCGATGGAGATCACAGCTGCGCAAGTGAAGTCCCTCCGCGAGAAGACCGGCGCGGGCATGATGGAGTGCAAGGCCGCGCTGCAGGAGGCTGAAGGCAACGAGGAGAAGGCGATCGAGCTTCTGCGGAAGAAGGGCCTCGCCTCCGCCGCCAAGCGCGCCGGCCGCTCGACCAGCAACGGCGTCGTCGGCAGCTACATCCACATGGGCGGCAAGGTCGGCGTCCTCGTGGAGGTGAACTGCGAGACCGACTTCGTCGCGCGGACCGACGACTTCCAGACGCTGGTCAAGGAATTGGCTCTTCACATCGCCGCAGCCGACCCGCGGTGGGTACGGCGCGAGGACGTGCCGGCCGAGGTGCTCGAGAAGGAGCGCGAGATCTACCGCGCCCAGTTCGACGGATCAGGCAAGCCCGCACCGGTCGTCGAGAAGATCGTCGAGGGCAAGCTTGGCGCCTTCTACGGACAGGTCGTACTGCTCGATCAGCCCAGCGTGCGCGATCCTGCGGTCACCGTCTCGCAGCTGGTGGCGCAGGCGTCGGCCAAGACCGGCGAAAACATCACCGTGGGCCGCTTCGCGCGGTTCAAGGTCGGCGAGCTCTCTGCCGACTGACGTCCAGTGCTCAACCAACTCCCCCGCCTGCGCGCGCTCATCTTTGAGCGCGCTCCGGCGGGTGGAGCGTGGGAGTTGATCATGACGGGCATCACTACGTTGTGGCCCTGAAGCCCCTGATATAATCCGCTACCGATGTCCGCTGCCCCGCAGGATTCCAGTCCCGTCCCCACGTATCGACGCGTTCTGTTGAAGTTGTCCGGCGAAGCCCTCATGGGCGAGAAGTCGTACGGCATCGATCCCGCCATCACGACACAGATCGCGTACGACGTGAAAGAGATTCAAGCACTGGGTGTCGAGACCGCGATCGTCATCGGCGGGGGCAACATCTTCCGGGGACTCGCGGCAAGCGCGCGCGGGATGGATCGGGCGACCGGCGACTACATGGGCATGCTCGCCACGGTCATCAATGCCCTGGCGCTCCAAGACGCCCTCGAGCAACAGAACGTGGTGACACGTGTGCTCTCGGCAATCGAGATGCGTGCGGTCGCGGAGCCGTTCATCCGGCGACGCGCGATCCGCCACCTCGAGAAGGGCCGCGCGGTGATCTTCGGGGCGGGCACGGGCAATCCCTACTTCACGACAGACACGGCCGCGGCCTTGCGCGCGCTCGAGATCAAGGCCGACGTCATCATGAAAGCGACGAAGGTGGACGGGATCTACACGGCCGACCCCATGAAGGACACGTCGGCCGTGCGCTACGACCGCATTTCATACCTCGAGGTGCTCGAGCGCCGTCTGCAGGTCATGGACGCCACGGCCATCTCGCTGTGCATGGACAACCGGCTGCCAATCCTCGTCTTCAACCTCCGTACACCGGGCAACCTGCGCCGCGCCGTCCTCGGTGATGCCGTGGGCTCGGTCGTCACCGCGTAGACCGCCATCCGCGCGGTTCCCAGGAGTTGCGTCATGGATGTGAACGATCTCAAGGGCCTGTACGCCGAAGCAAAGAAGCGGATGGACGCCGCGCTCGAGCGCGTGCGCCACGACCTGGCCAACGTGCGCACGGGACGCGCGTCGGTCGGCATCCTCGAGAGCGTCCACGTCGAGGCCTATGGCGCAAAGATGCCGCTCAATCAGGTGGCGGGGCTGTCGATCCCCGAACCGAGCCTCATCGTCGCGCAGCCGTTCGACCCGTCGCTGATGGGTGCCATCGAGAAGGCGATTCGCGCGTCCGACCTGGGCTTGAACCCGGCTAATGACGGCAAGGTCGTGCGGATCCCAATCCCCCCGCTCACCGAAGAGCGGCGGAAAGAGCTGTCACGCCACGTCCACAAGCTCGCCGAGGAAGGCCGGAACTCGATGCGCATGGTCCGGCGCGATGCGAACGAGCGCCTCAAGAAACTGCTCAAGGACCATCAGGTGTCGGAAGACGACGAGCGCCGGGGCCTCGAGGAGATCCAGAAGATCACCGACGGCCACATCAAACTGGTGGATGAGCAGCAGAAGAAGAAAGACCAGGAGTTGCTGGGACACTAGGCAATTCGGAATGCGGAATTCGGAATGCGGAATTTGGAATGCGGAGTTCAATCCGAATCCAAATTCGGAGACACATTCCGCAATCCGCGCTCCGAATTCCGAATTGATTCCGCAATCCGCAATCCGAATTCCGAATTGTGGTCTAGTCTCCGAACGAGATTCCCATCGCGCGCGCGGTACGCACGATATCGATGTCTGGCGGTACCAGGCGGGTCTTGCCGACGATGTCGGTGATCGGCACGGCGCCGATGTTGGGCGGCTGAAAGGCGACCATCTTGTCTGAGTCGCCGGCCAGGAGCAATTCCACGGCCTTACCGCCGAATCTCGTGGCGAGCACGCGATCGAAGCTCGTGGGCGATCCGCCGCGCTGCAAGTGCCCCAGCACGACTGTCCGCGTTTCCTTCCCGGTCAGGAGCTCGAGCGCGTGCGCCACGCGATGGCCTGCGCCGCCCAGGCGTTCCGCGCGTCCGACTCCCCTCTCCTGAATGACCGACACGTCGCCATCCTTCGGCCTGGCGCCTTCGGCCACTACGATGATGCTGAAGTGCGCGCCGAACTCGTCGCGCGAGTTGATCGACTTGGCGACGATGTTGACGTCGTACGGAATCTCGGGGATCAGAATGGCGTCCGCTCCCCCGCCGAGACCCGCGTACAGCGCAATCCATCCGGCATAACGGCCCATCACTTCGACGACCATCACGCGGCGATGCGCCTCCGCGGTCGTGTGCAGGCGATCGATCGCGTCAGTCGCGAACGCCACGGCAGTGTCGAACCCGAAGCAGTTCGTCGTGCCGACAATGTCGTTGTCGATCGTCTTCGGGACGCCGATGATGGGGATGCCCAGCTCGATGAAGCGGTGCGCCAGACCAAGCGTTCCATCGCCGCCGATCACCACGAGGCCGCCGAGCCCCATCTTGTGGAACATCTCGACGACGCGGTCCGCGTAGCGCTGCTGAGTGCCATCGGACGCGACGACAGATTTGACGAACGGGTCGCCCGTGTTGACGGTGCCGAGAATGGTTCCGCCGCGGCGCAGAATGCCGGTGACGTCCCGCGTCGTCAGCACGCGCATCCGATTGAATTCGAGGAGGCCGTCGAAGCTGTCTTCGATGCCGATGACCTCGAGGCCGGCGTTGCAGCCGGCCTTGACGACGGCGCGGATGACCGCGTTCAGGCCGGGGGCATCGCCTCCGCCGGTGAGGACGCCGATTTTCTTGATCGCTGTGGACATGGACGACGAAACGGTCGCACCGAGCCGCGGACGTGTGCAGCTGAAGCGCTCACGCGGAGTCGGTGCCGGGAGGCAACGCGCGAGCAAGCCGAACGAAAAACGCGGTCAGTATAACATCGGGACTGGGCGGATCCTGGGACGTCCGACCACTTGGTGGTGGGACACGAGATTGCCCGAAAGCCAAAGCGCGTGTTACACTTGCCGGTCTGTCGCGCGTCGAACGTGACGTGCTGATGGTGCCGGAATGGGCCACAGAGTGGGCGGCTAGCTCAGCTGGGAGAGCGCTGCGTTCGCAATGCAGAGGCCGGGGGTTCGATCCCCCCGCCGTCCACCAAATTCCCTCCTTCGAAGGTTCTGACCTGCGCCGGATCACCTTTGACGGACACGGCATAGAGCGTCAACACGCCAGGCGCCAGGTACTACCAGCCGAAGGCCCGCGCCAAACCTGCCGCAATCACGACCGCCAAAACGGCCACTCCATACGCGACAAGATCAAACCCGATCGCCCATGTGGGACGCGTCCAGTTCATAGAGTCACTCCTTATTGTCCCTGCGTCGGCGGCTGGATCGTGAGCGACGGCAGCTGCTGCTTGAACACCTCCAACTGCGAACGCCAGCTCTCGATGCCAGCGCGGAGCCGCGCTCCGTCATCGCCGGACATGGAGACGCCAGCCTCGAGCGCCTGCTGCAGCTTCTCCGTCAGGCTCAGAAGTCCTTCCGCGAACGTCGTCACTTGATGAAGCGCGGCGATCAGCTCGCCGCGTGCGTCCCCGTCGTGCTCATTGGTCATGTGTGCTCTCAGCGTCCCCTACCGTAACGCACCACGATCTCAACGACAATCGCGACGACGTCGCCGCGCATTTCACGGTTTCGCGCGGGAGCGCGATCCCGTCGTCCCAGCTGTGCTATAGTCTCGCGCAAATACCAGCCTGGGGCTGCGCGTGGACTCCCTCGATCGCCCGTTCGACAAGCCCGGTTTCAGTTCTCACGACATCCAATGCCCCGTGTGCTTCGGCACCGGCACAACGATCGGCGCCAGCGATCGCGAGGTCGATCTGGCTTGTAAGATGTGCGGGCACGAGTGGACCGTCGAGCGCCAACAGCCGCTTACCCCCTACAATCCGCCTGAATAGTCGGATGACGTCTGGTCGTCGTATTGCAGGCGCCCAGCCTCACGTGCCCGACAATCTGCCCGAGCTCTGCGAGGTCATCCCCGTCTGTCCGCTGTGTGGCGGCAAGATGGAGCTGGTGTACGACCGTCCGACCACGAAGGTCTGCGTCTGCGCGGATTGCCACCTGTCCATCACCGTCCCCGCGCGCTCGTGGGAAGTGGCCATCGCCCGCGGCATGATTGCCTCGAACGAACCGTAACCGCCAGGCCGGCGCTGATCGCCATGTTTCTCGGGCACGAAGAAATGAATGGTTCCGTTGTGGCGGGCGCGAGACGGTCGCACCCTGACGTGCACTGCGTCCGGAACTTCATTCCGCATTCCGCGTTCCGCATTCCGCATTCCGCATTCCGCATTCCGAGGTTGCCGCGGCCATGCGCGATCGGCCCGTATCGTAAGAACATCATCCGAAGTCGGATGACCGAAATTACGGTTCTGTGTGTCGGCGACGAATTTTCGACGCGCGCTGCTGCTCTCCGCTCCTCACTTTCCCGCGGAGCGACGTTTTGCGACACACGTCTGCGCGCGATCGCACGTCTTCACACGTGCTCCCGAATTGGTACACGCCTTGCGGTAGGCGCGAACGCGCGCACAACTGGCGCGTGGCCCGACGCCACGCTGCCTCCCGCGCAGGATGGCAACGGCCATGCTCAAAGCGCTCTACTGCTTTCTGACAGGACAACACGAATACGCGGTGACCTGCGACGCGTCGGCGATCTTCCTGCAGTGCCGTACGTGCGGCCAGCGTTCAAAGGGCTGGGCCGTGCGACAGCCGCCGGCTCTCGCGCCAACGCGAGTGGAAGTCGCGGCGCGGCTCGATCGTCCGGTCCACGTGCCGCAGCGTCGCGCCGCGTGATGCTGTTCCTCAGCGCGGCGGCTTCTCTCGCCGCCGCCGATGCGGAGCCCTGTACGTAGGCGACGGGCTCAAGCTCGAGCGCACAGTCCGTCCGCACCTTCCGCCCCACACCGTTTGTCCACGCCTTCGCGCCCCCGAGCGTTCACCGCGCTTCGGCGAGGCCTCGTGAACACACATCCTTGACACCCGCGCCGCTGCCTACGGACAATTGAACTTCCACATCTCGATGGCATGGACCTTCGCGGCATTGCGCTGGTCAGCCTCGCACCGATGCCGCGGTCCGAATCCACCCTCAGCCTCCTCGCCGAAATCGCCACGATTCGCGGCCGGCTGACTGACGCCGCTCACCTGCGCGGGGCTGCCGCCGAGGCGCGAGCGAATGCTCCGGACGCCCCAAGCATCGTGCGCGACGCGCTCGCGGCGATCCGCGCGGTCGGCGACAAGCGCGCGCTGACGAATGCGTTGAAGGAGGTACC
>JBKPMA010000178.1:0-9591 GCA_046731935.1 Acidobacteriota bacterium | reverse complement strand
GCCTTCGAGGTCGAGCCATCGCGCGGCGGTGCCTGAAATCGCGTATCGCGGACGCTCAGGCGAGCTCGGGCTGCGTTGGCCGATGACGGAAAAGCCCCGATCGCGGAGGATGGCCGACGACAACGGGAGCGTGCGGGGTTCAATCGAGATACCGGGCTGCCCAACCGCCCATCCAATTCGATCCCAGTAGATCTCCAGATTCGTGGAGATACGGATCCGCCTCGGTGCGCTAGGCACAAAGACCTTGGACAGGTCGACCAGCACCGTCTTGTCCTTGCCGGCGGGGAATCCGAGATTCGGCTGCACAACGCGGAATTGGCCGGTTGTGTCCAGCACGGACAGCGAGAGTCCGTGCGGCGGGACGTGACTCCCCTGTCCGATCGCCACATTGACCGAGCTGTCCGTCGGATGAATCCATCCCTGGGCTACGAGCCACAGGGAACCCTCGCGCGGCGCCTCGTCCGGCATCTCGAGCTCGACGTAGTGATCGCGCGTGATGCCCTGATACGCGCCTCGCCCCGCCGTATCCAGATGCTCATCGTCCCTGTCATTCACGATCGCCGAGACATCGGTACCGCGGTCGTCGTGCGCGGCTCGAAATGGACGAACGGGACCAGTCACGATCGGATCGAGGGACGGCGGCGGCACAGCGAAGCGTTCGTCGACGAAGACTTCCGTGCCTGCGGGATGATCGACGACCTGGAGCGACACGAGATCGAAGAAGTGCGTCTCCCACAGCTCCGCGGTGATGCGCAGATCGTAAGCGCCGTCGCGAGGCACCAGGCGGCTGCCCGGCACCTTCACACGATCCTCGGTCATCAGCACATCCGCCGTGGCCTGCGCGTTGATCCGCAGCCCGAGCGGCGATCGCCAGATGAGATCGGTGACGAAGGCCATCTCGCGACCGTCCCACGCGAAGAGCCACGGACACGATCCTTTCAACCGTTGGCTCGCGGCGACCGTCGCATCGGCGGGCTTGTCGAACTCCGACTGCAGCATGCCGTTGGGCCAGACGATGCGGATGACATCGGCGCGAGTGACCTCGCCGAGGCCGACGTGCACGACAGGTGAGGTGATCGTCTGCTTCTGAACCTGCAGAACGGTCCGCACCTCGACCTCGCCGCCGATCCCGAACGAATTGATCCGTTGATCGCCGTGCGTATTCGCCGCACGCGGGCGCAGCACTTGCCAGTGGTACGCCTTGCTCCCATGACTCACGGCGCGGGCGGGCTGACGCGACGCGTCCAGTCCCAGCAGATCCAGATGCCCGTCACCATCCAGATCGGCGACACCATCCACACCCAGCGGCAGCGTGGCAGGCAGAAGCGTGAGCGTGCCGACCGGTCCGCCCAGGAAGACGCGCGTCGTCGCGGCGCCAGCCACGATCAGATCCGTTGCCGCGTTGTTGTCGAGATCCGCGGGCATCAGGCGGATGCTCCCCGGCGTCGCGTCGCCGGGTAAGCGGTCCAGTTTCGCCAGTGTGGTCGATTCCCACTGCGCACCCGCGGCGCCGCGTCCCACTCGCAGGAGCGATCCCGAAGCAGTCAGCACGACCAGATCGAGCGTGGATCCGCCGCTTACATCGGCCGCCGTTACGGCGATGGCGTGATCGACGCCCGATGGAAGCGTCTGGTCGTGGAACGTGCTGCCGCGCAGATTGATCAGCACATGAACCGCGCCTGTTTGATCCAGGAGTGCGGCGTCCGGCACGCCGTCGCCATCGAAGTCCGCCCACGCGAAGCCACGGAGGCCCGTGACACCGGAAAACGGCGTTTGAGGCGCGAAGGTCCCGTCGCTGTTGTTCCGCAGGACGACCGGAGCACCAGACGAGGGCGCGACGACCACATCGAGGTCGCCGTCGAGATCCACGTCCACGGCCCACACGCCGTATGCCGTGCCGCTCGTGAGCGCGGCCGGCAGCTGGGCCTCCTTCGTCGCGTCCAGGAACGTGCCGTCATCGTTCTGCCTGAGGAGCACGATGCCGTGGGGCGTTGCGAACACCAAGTCGGTTTTGAAGTCGTAGTTGAGATCCGCCGCCGCGACGCCCGCCGGCGTGGCATCTCGCAGAAGTGGCGCCGGCGACTTGCCGTCTGTCTTGATCTCGACCCGATGTCCGTCGATTGAGAGTCCGTCGCTGCCAGCCACGGCCGCGACGGGCGCACCGTCGCCGCCGGCCGACCACGGTCCTACCCAGTCGGCCGCAGTCGGGGATTGACCCGGCAGTGGCTGTACGGAGAACGCGAGCGCCTGGTCCGCCGCCGCGGGCTGCGCGCTCGGATTCGGCAGCGCGAGAAATCCCGCGAGCGGCTCGCCGACGGCATCGTTCGGCGTCGTGACGGCGGCGAGGGCGCGGCGATACGAGAGCACCGGCAGCAGCAGGTTCTTGAGAAAGACGACGCGCGTCGCCGCAGCGCGGGGATCACCGCCAGCGGCCGCCTGAAGGGACGCGAGCTGTGCTTGTGCCTCGGCCGGCCATCCCGCTGACACGTTCGCCAGCGGCGCAATGACTTGCCTGAAGACCGCGGCGTCGCCGCGCTTTGCCGCCAAACGCGCGAGCTCGAGCCGCGCGGCGAGGTTGTCGGATCGTTCGAGCAGCCGCTGAAGTTCGGTCATCGCGGCGGCTTCGTTCTCAGCGCCACCCTGACGGGCCGTCTCCTGCGCGAGCGCGAACGCCGACTTGATATCACCAGGATCGAGCTCGATGGCGCGGGACCAGTGCTTGATGGCTTCAGGCAGGTTGCCGCGTCGGCTCTCCGCAAGGCCCAGCATGCGCTGGATGGCGCCACTGGTCGGCGCAAGGTCCGCCGCTTTGCCCAGCTTCTGCAGCGCGCCGTCGATCTCCTGCTGCCGAACCATCAGCAACCCCAGATTGGCCCAGGCGGCGGGTTCATCGGGAACGATGGCCGTGACGCGCTCGAACTTCTGCCGTGCGAGTACTTCCTGGCTCGTCTGCAGTGCCGCCAGTCCCGTGTAGAAGGCCGAGACGGCTTCGCGGTACACGGGGTCGGGCACGCTCAGGCTGCGCCGGCACGACGAGCACGCCTGCGCACTCACGAGCGCTGCTGCAAGTGCCATCAACCAGCCGTACCGCCGTGACATGTGAGTGCCCACGTCAGACAGTCCTCACAGCGCCGCCGCGTTTCGTAAGCCGCAGCGGTCGGCCAGCTGATACAGCTCGCCGATGGACGCACCAAGTTTCGGTGCGGCCGCCAGCAGATCCTCGACGCGCACCGGGAACCAGTCGCGTCGCGTGCGATCGAGCAGCCCCGCAACGTTGATGGGGTCAATCGCGCGATCGATCCGCGCGAGGAGCGCGTCACGCGCCGCGCCGATGGGTGTGGCCAGAGCCGCGTCGCTACACGCCCGGAGCTCCGGACCAAACGCGGAGTCGTTGTACAGCAGAAAACCTGGGACGCGTTCCGGGTGGCCCAGCCGGCGAACGGTCTCGCTGAAGCTGGCGGCAGCGAAGTACAGCAGGCTGAGACGCTTGAACAACGCGAAATCGCTCATGGTGGCATAGAGCGCCGCCACCAAACGCTCGGTCGCATCGAGCTCGCCAAGCGTCTCGTCGGCGTACTGCGACAACGCAGCCTCCTGACCGGGCTGCTCCCACATCGTCGCCAGGATGTCCACCAGGCGCCGGATGCCGAGCAGCGTCAGCGGAAACCCCGTCGAGAGCAACGGATCGATGACCCCTGCCGCCGAGGGCAGCAGCGCCCAGCGCGCCCCGCAGACCGCATTGCAGCGGAACGCCAGCCGCGGCGCGTGCACGAACGGCAGGATGGTGCGTGCGGACGCGAATTGATCGCGAACAGACGGCAGACGTTCCAGCAAGCGCTCCCACGCAGCCGCACCTTCGTGGAGGCGCAGGTCGCGTGCGAGATCGTCAGTGACAGCGGCACCGGCACTCGTGATGCCATTCGCAAACCGGAGCACCCAGATCCAACCGCCAGGAAACACGTGATGCACGGCCGCCGCGTCGACGGGATACGGTGTGCCTGCCTCGCCAGCCTGCTGCGCCCACTCCGCAACGCCGGTGAAGTGCGTATAGAGACCCGCCGTTGGCGGCAGCCACCGCGTGGGAGCGTCCTGCAGGTCGAGAAGCCGCTGCAGGAATCCTCGCGGTCCCGATGCGTCTATCACGAACCGTGCGGAGAGCTGCAGCCCGTGACCGGCTCTGTGCCCGTCGAGGCGAACGCCGTCACGCTCCACGGTCATGTGTTCGAGCGTCACCTCGTCGAGATAGACGGCGCCGTGCTGCTCGGCCTCTTTGACGAGGAAGTGATCGACATCCGGCCGGTACCAGTGCGTATCGGCGATCTCGTCGTGCGGACTCGCGGCCACCAGCAGTTGACGGTCGTGAGCGGCGCTGTCCTGAAACGGCCGATCGAGCTCGTGATGGAAGAAGCTGAAGCCGCGCTTCAGGCCGCAGCCGATGTCTGGATACGTGCGCTGCCACGTGCCCCACTTCGAGAGTGGCCGCAGGCGCGGCAAATCGTATGTGTCCGCCAGCTCCTCGATGAGAAGGTTGGCCAGCGGCGTCGACGACTCGCCAATCGCGAAACGGGGATGCCGTCCGCGTTCGACCAGCAGGACGGATCGGCCCCGCCGCCGCAGCGCCATCGCCGTCAACGCGCCCGCGAAGCCGGCACCGACGATCACGACGTCGGCGTCGCGCCGCGACAGTGAAATGGTCACGCGTCGCTCCCGCCACAGCTCGGGCACGCGATCGGCGGCAGGGGCTGCTGCTCGCGGTTCATCCGCGCGAGCCGCTCGCGCCGTTCACCAAGGCAGTGCGCGCAGCAGGCGATCTGCTCGAGATCCCACAAGTCCACGAACAGGCGGCCACGCGCCCGGTCGAGTGCCGACTCGAACACGCGCTCGAGGTCCTTCAACCTCGGTCGGGCCGCTGCGGCCTCGGGACCGAGTGCCTCGAGCGAACCGTTCCCGAGGCGTAGCGGAATCAGCGACACCGCCGATGCTCCGCACGCGAACGCGGCGTCTACTGAACGGCCCAGCCACAATTCCTGCTCACGCGGCGGCACGAACGGCGGAAACACCAACAGGAACACGCGCAGTGCGACATCACGGGCCCGCAGTGCGTCCGCCGCGCGCGCAAAGTCCGCCATCGTCATCCGCTTGTGAAGGCGATCCAAGGCTGACGGATTCGTCGTCTCGAGGCCCATGGCGACTTCGAGCGTGGGCACCCCGCGCGGACCTGGCTGCGAGGCGAGCGCCGCGAGCAGATCGTCCACCCGCGATCCAATCAGCGCCGGATGCGATTCGACGATGACGTGATCGAACTGGCCGAGGTGGCTGGCAATGGCGTCGTAGTCACCAGGAGGGACCGCGCGTGGATCGAAGAAGCTGCCCGCGTTGTACAGCTTGATGTGTGTGGGCAGCGGAGTGCCTGGCGCACGGAGCTCGTCGATCGCGATACCGATCTGGTGCGGAATGGCGCCCGGCGGCGTGTCGGTTTCCAGCGTGAACCGCCAGAGATCGCACATGACACATCGCCACGGACACTCGCGTCCCGTGAGAAAGACCGTCGCGGCTCGAACGATGCCACCGCTCCTCGTGCGCTCCTCTTCCACCAGCACGCCGTGATGGCGCAGGGGATCGTGCGAAGGCCTGGGGCCGCGGTGATCGAGAACGAACCGGTCGCGGTCAGCGTGTCGCTCCGGATAGATGGTACTCACGAGTAGAGCGCGTGGAACGCCCGGCGGTACCCGGCTTCGTCGCCGCCGAGCGAGGCTCGCAACGTGCCGACCGGCACCGCGCCATGCTGAAACCGGCGCTTGGGAAAGATCGGCATGTCGAGCCCGGTAATGGCCTTGACGCCGCGCCGGACGATCTCGCCCTTGAGCGCGTACAGCGTCGGCACGTCGTACTTCGTCAACGCGGCAAACGGAAGCGCCTCGGCAACCTCCACGACGGCGGGACGCGTGTACGGACTGAACCCTTCGAAGCCGTAGTGGCGCAGCGGCGCGTACGTGCGGACGTAGCTCCGGCTCAGCCCGCCGCTGTACGTCAATGAATGCTTGATCCGGCCGACACCCCAGCCTTCCTGATACAGCATCAGGTTGTCCACGACACTCCGGATCGTGAGCTCCGGATTTTCCTCGATCGGATAATCCTTGAGGTTCTCGTCGCCGCCGTCACCGTCTATCAGATGTCGCCAGTCTGGATACCGCGCACGGATGCCGCGGCACAGTAGCAGGCCCATGGCGGCGCATTCGACATCGAGCGGCTTGTAGTCTTCGACGACGCGAAGAGTGGCGGCGAGATCCAGGTCTCCTGGTGCCGCCTCTACTTCCTCGAGGAACACCGACAGGTCCAGGGCCGACAAGAACTCTCGCGCCTGATCCACATCGGGACCCGCACCCAGGTTCAGGATGAAGGCCTTCAACCGCGCCGGCGACAGGCCAAGGCGCTGCATCGCGTGATACGCGACCAGGAACACGGCACCGCTGTCGATGCCGCCCGAGAAGCAGACCCCGATCGGCGCCGCAGGATCGGAGCGATCCACCGCCTTCAGCCACTTCCCCACTTCGAGTGACAGCGCCCCGATGTATTGCCGGCCGATGTCGTCGAGATCGGGAGCGAGCGAACCGCGGGTCGGCGTAAAGAAGCGCGTGTAGGTCGGATCCGGATCGGGGCATCCGATAAGACGGAGCTCGACGATGTGGTGGGCGGGTACCATGCGGGTGTAGCTGGGATGGAATTGCCCCTCGAGGCCTTCCTCGGCAAGCGCCCCGTACAGCGTGTCGATCCGATCCGCGACGAACAGCGCAGGGCCGGCCTGCCGTTTTGCCAGGAAGTACCGCATAGGGCGGTCCATCGAGCGGGCCAGACGCACCGTGATGCCGTCGCGCGCCACGAGCGCAAACGAGCCATCGATCCCGCGTACGGCGTCAGGCGATCCCTCGAGTACGCGCGCCCGCGCTTCATCGAGCGACATGTTCAAGATCGTGTTGAGCCCAGGGTCGAGCAGGTCCACCACGCGTTCCACGGTGCGGAGCATCTCGCGATTCTAGCGCACCGATCCGGCGCCGATCTCCGGCCGTCCGACGATCTAATCCTTTTGTTGGACGCGACTAGTAGCTTCGATGGGGCGGCCAACAGGATCTCGAGCCCGGGCGAGCGATTCTGGCCGGGTAAACTTGAACGCGATGTCCAATCCGGAGCGGCAGACGACACCGCTCGTCGCGGTGATAGGTCCCGCCGTCCTCGTCCTGATCTGGGCGGCGCTCGGGGCCCTTCGGCTCTTCCCGGAGTCGCTGTTTCCAAGTCCGCTGGCGGTCGCACGCGGCCTCGTGATCGAGCTGACGTCGGGCCGGCTCGTCGACGACTGCATCGCCTCTTTGTTCCGGGTCTCGGTCGGCTTCCTGCTCTCGGTCGTCCTTGGCGTGCCGACAGGTCTGGTGCTGGGCCACTCGGTCCTCGCTCGCCAGGCGTTTCTCCCGCTCGTCAACTTCTTCCGCAGTCTGTCGCCGCTCGCGTGGATCCCGTTCGCGATCCTGTGGCTGGGCATCGGCGACCCGCCGGCGATCTTCCTCATCTTCATGGCGACGTTCTTCCCGATGGTCCTCTCGACGGCGGCGGCCGTCGCCAACATCCCGAGCATCTACTTCCGCGTCGCGCGCGATCTGGGCATCGAAGGATTCGAGCTGCTGCGCGATGTGACGCTGCCGGCCATTGCGCCGCAGGTCATCACGGCGATCCGCGTGACCGCCGGCCTCTCGTGGCTGGTCGTCGTCGCGGCTGAGATGATTGCGGGGCGTGACGGGCTGGGCTTCGCGGTCTGGGATGCGCGCAACGGGCTTCGCATCGACCTGCTCGGCGCAGCGATGGTCGTCATCGGCGCCATCGGAGCCGCCATCGACCGTCTGCTCGTGCAGCTCACGCGGATTCCCAGCGTGAGATGGGGCTACGAGCGATGAGGACGCCGGTACTGCGCCAGAGCGCCGCAGGCGCGCTCCTGCACCTCGATCACGTGGGCCATCGGTACGGCGGCGTCGAAGTGCTCTCTGACATCGAGTTCAGCGTGCGCCGCGGGGAGTTCGTCGCGCTCGTCGGCCCGTCAGGCTGCGGCAAGACGACGCTCCTGAATCTCTGTTCGGGTTGGCTGACGCCGACGAGCGGACGCGTGCATCGCACCGGGCAGGTGCGGATGGTGTTTCAACAGGATGGCCTGTTCCCGTGGATGACGGTGCAGGAGAACGTGAATCTCGGCCTCCGGCACGTCGCGCGCGAGGAAGAGCGCGCCTCCCGCGCCGCGTCGCTCCTCGCACTGATCGGCCTGACAGGATTCGAGCGCCACTACCCGCACCAGCTGTCGGGCGGCATGCGGCAAAGAGTCGAGCTCGCTAGGGCCCTTGCGGGCGACACTGACGTCCTGTTGATGGACGAACCGTTCTCGTCGCTCGATTACCTCACGCGCCTCAAGATGCGCGGGGAGCTGGCGAGGCTGCTGCGCGAGCGGCCGCGCACCGTGGTCCTCGTGACGCATGACATTCAGGAAGCAGCTCAGCTCGCGGACCGCGTACTCGTCCTCTCGGAGCGGCCTGCCCACATCCGCGACGAAGTCACGCTCGCGCTTGCACGGCCGCGTGACGTTACGCATCCTGATGTCGTCGCCGCCGAACACAGGATTCTGACAATGCTGGGGCTCGAACGCGACGTCGAGTGGGATGCCGCGGGAGCCGCGGCCAGGGAGCCCCGTTCATGATGCGATCGCCTGTCCTCCGCTGGACCATCGGCGCGCTCGCCGCCGTCGCTCTGCTCACGGTGCTCCGCTTGAAGCCGTGGAAACCGGCCGACCACGCGGTCCAGGGATCGCCCACCGAAATGCGTGAGACGCTCGCCGTGGGCTTCCTGCCCGTGACGTGTCACCTGACGTGCCCGGTCACCGACTACGCATCGAAGACGAGTCGAGCCACGCGTTTCGAGTCTCAGCGCTTCACCGACTTCCCGACCGTCGTCGAGACGCTGAAGAGCGGACGGCTCGACGCGACGTTCATGATTGCGCCGCTGGCGATGAAGCTCCGCGAGCAGGGCGTCGGTGTGCGGATTGCGTATCTGGGGCATCGGGACGGGTCGACGGTCATCGTCCGCAAGGACCTGCCAGCGACCAGTCTTCGTGACCTGAAAGGCCGCGTCTTTGCGATTCCCAGCAAGTACAGCAATCAGAACCTGGTCATCCACAAGGTGATGCAGGACGAGGGCCTCAGTCCTTCTGACATCCGCTTCGTCGAGATGCCGCCGCCCGACATGCCCGGCGCGCTCGCCAGCAAGGCGATCGACGCGTATTTCATCGGCGAGCCGCACGCCGCCCGCGCGGAGCTCGACGGCACCGGCCGCGTCCTCTATTACGCCAAGGACATCTGGCCGCACTTCATTTCGTGCGTACTCGTCGTCACCGATCGCCTGATCGCACAGCGGCCGGCCGTGGTGAAGGATCTCGTACGAGGCATCGCGGAGAGCGGCGAGTGGGCGGAGACCCATCGCCTGGAAGCTGCGCGCCTGGTGTCGCCGTACTTCCGCCAGGACGAAAAGCTCCTCCGCTTCGTCCTGACGCAACCGCCCGAT
>JBKPMA010000177.1:0-2589 GCA_046731935.1 Acidobacteriota bacterium | reverse complement strand
CCGCCAAACTGTGCGAGCGTGAACCCAAACGATGTAGCGAGCGAGCCGACGCCCGAGACATTCTGATCGCCGAGACCGAGGTCCTGCAGACAGAGTCTGTTGGGGCCACACATCTGCGGCGGCAACTGTTCGAGATCCGCGACCGCGGTCGTCACGGATCCGCCCAATCGCGCGGCGCCGGACGCGTCGCGCGTCAGGCTCTGCAGCGCGGCCGCTCCGGCATCCACGTATAACGTGTCGCCTTCGCGGTGGAGCGGTGCGCCGGTCGAACCTACGACAATGTGGCGCTCGGGCCGCGGCACGGTAGGGCTCGCCGTGGTCGGTCCGATCACGAGCTCCGCCGGATCGCTGCCAATCGCACGGCGCGCAGCCGCATATACAGCAATCGCCGACGCCTGCGTGCCTGTCGTCCGCCAATCTGCGTCGACGATGAAGCGTCCGCCGGGCAGCCGGAAGAAGTCAGCGATCGATTGGACACCCGGCGCCGGCGCATAACGCAAGGCAGAACGCCCGTCGATAGCGATCCACAGCGTGGCGTTGTCGTCGTTGCAGGCGCTGCCATTCTCGACGAACAGCGCGGACTCGAGTTTGATCCGTACGTATCGCTGACGCGCTGCTGACAGCCGGACCGTCCAACTCGCGTTCTGACGCAGCGCGGCCACGCTCGTCGTGGCGACGAGCGCACCATCTGCAAAGACGCGGACCAGGGAGTTGCCACGCAATGCCGGCGAAGGACTGGTGATGAGCGTCAGCTCCGCTCCGGTCATTCCGTAGGTGGACAACGGAAACGTGAAGTCCGCTCGTGCCGTCGCGCCCGCCATCGAATACGACGCGCCATATCCCAGCTCGCGGATGGAGACGACCGGTGAAGGCGGTGCGACGACGGTCGGCGCCTGCAGCGTTGGCACCCGTGGCGTGGACGCCGCAACCGGTGTGGACGCAAGCGCACCGATGGCGCACAGCAGCAGTCGCCAGCGCGCGTGCATGATTAGAAACCCTCGATTGCGGCAGCGTAGCTGGGACGAAGATTCAGGACGAGGTCGAGACGCGTCAGGCGCAGGATCCGCCGCACGGACTCGTCAGCGGGCTCGACGACTCGAACGTCGCCGCCGGCCTGCCGCGCGCGCTTCATCACGCTGACGAGCATGGCCATGCCGGCGCTGTCGAGGAACTGCGTAGGTGAAAGGTCGATCACGAGCCGCGTGATACCGCGGTCGAGCAGGGCGAGGAGGCGCTCGCGCTGCGTTTGAACCGCGGTCGCGTCAATCCGGCCTTCGAGCACGATGAGTGTCGGACCGCCGGTGCCCTCCGTGATGCGCATGTCGGAGACGATGGGCTGCACTGATAGTCTCTCCGCTGCTTCTAATCGGCGTGCGAGGGCGGAGGATTACCCGAATCGTGCAGCACTGGTGCGGATTCGCCCGCGGACATCGTGCAGCGGCGTGCCGCGGCATGCAGATGCACCGCCCACGGGCGGAAGGGGAGTGGCTTGCCGGCGCCGATCGTGACGGACGCCTAACCTAGGGTCCGTTGGACCGTCCAGACCAGGGCGATCAGTGCAATAGCGAGCGAGGCAGGAACGACAATCCGGCGGCGATACCAGGTCTTGTCGCCGCACCAGGATCCCACGAGGATGAACGCGGCCGCAATTATCGAGAGCTGGCCGATTTCTACCCCGAGATTGAAGGTCACCAGCGCCGTGACGAACTCCTGCCGCGGGAGCCCCAGCTCGCCCAAGGCGCTCGCGAAACCGAGACCGTGGAGCAGGCCAAAGACGAACACGAGCGCCAGCCGGCGCCACTTCAATCCGGTCGCGAACAGATTCTCGATCGCGACATACGCGATCGACACGGCTATCAGCGGCTCGACGATGCGCGGCGGCACGCTGACGAGACCGAACATGCCGAGTCCGAGTGTGATCGAGTGCGCGACGGTGAAGGTCGTCACCTGGGCGAGGACGAGACGCGGCCGGTGGCCAAGCAGGTAGAGGCCGAGCACGAAGAGCACGTGATCGATACCACCGGGAACGATGTGGGTGATGCCGAGGATCAGGTACTGCCAGGCGATGCCGGCTCGCGAAGGCGCCGAGGCCGGATGTTCGAGGAGAAGCGGTGCGCTCTGTTGGTCGCCTTCGAGCCACTCGGTGGATGACGATCCATCGGAGCGGTGAACCACGAGGGCGTACTTCGCGAATGTCCACCCGTAGCTCCACCTCAGAGCTCGCACGCCGGCCGGCACTGTGCCTTCGAGCACGATCGTGGCCGACCAGGCTGCGCCCGGAGACGTCGGAGGAGTCACGCGCCACTGAGCCGCCGCAGCCAGCGGCCGTTGGTCAGCGGCAAGCACGGCTCGCGTGACGATGCTGTGCCCGAGTTTGTCCAGCTCGCGGCCGAGATCATCCGCTATTGGATTCACCGGACCGAGGCCGTCGATGCGGCGCAGCTTGTCGAGCAACGCCTGTGCGTCGGTCGTGATCTCGACGCGATACGTCCTGGATCGTTCGAGCGCAAGGGTCACCCGCGTGGTCCCGATCTCGTGTGCCTGCGCCGTCCATGCCGACACCAGCAGCACAGACGCCAATGCCAGGCA
>JBKPMA010000176.1:0-4287 GCA_046731935.1 Acidobacteriota bacterium | reverse complement strand
CCAGTCGGACTCCTGCCGCGCGGCTCCAGAAGCCGCGGCGTCGTCGTGTGTGTGGGGCCGGAGGGTGGATGGGCTCCGGAAGAAATCGCCCGCGCGAGAGATCGCGGTGCGCGTGGGGTCACGCTCGGTGCGCTGACGCTTCGTGCGGATGCGGCAGCCGTGGTGTCGCTGCCCGTTCTTCGGTATGTGTGGGAGGCGCTCTGACGTCGGTCGAACAGTCGTCGGTCTTCAGTCTTCAGGCTGCGGACTCTTAGAACGTAAGCAGCGCAGCTTGCCAGTCGCCTTCACGTACCCTGCGCACGCTTGCCGTCCGCGGTGCGAACGCCGCGAGCACGTCGTCGCTTTCGAAGCTCTGGAAGCCGGAGATGACCAGCGCGCCGCCGGGCCTCACCAGGCTGATCAACTGATGCGCGATGCGACGGAGCAGGCCGCCGGTGAGATTTGCGAGCACGACGTCCGTCGCGACGCCTGCATCCGCCGCATCTGCGACCTCGAAATGGACGCGAGGACTGCACCCGTTGAGCGTCCAGTTCTCGCGCGCGCTCTCGATGGCATCTGGATCCACGTCGATCCCGCGAGAGGACGCGGCGCCAAGTGCGTCCGCCGCGAGCGTGAGTACGCCGGATCCCGTG
This sequence comes from Acidobacteriota bacterium, assembly GCA_046731935.1. Classification (GTDB taxonomy): domain Bacteria; phylum Acidobacteriota; class Vicinamibacteria; order Vicinamibacterales; family JAENWD01; genus CAVUPP01. Next base: position 3,655 of record JBKPMA010000176.1, on the reverse strand, counting down.
CCCACGTCGAGCACGCTTCGATCTGCCAGCGCGACATCCTGGAGCAGCCGCAGGCAGAGGCGCGTTGTCTCGTGATGCCCGGTGCCGAACCCCATCGAAGGACGGATGACGACTACGACGTCCCGAGCGGCAGATGACGCGACGGGATCGTCTCCAGTCAGTGGACGATCCCACGGCGGCGCCACAACGACGCGTCCGACGCGGATGGATCGCAGCGCTGCCTGGGATCGGGCGGCCCAGTCCTCGTCGGGCACGTCCACGGCCGCGATCTCCAGTCCGTCGTTCCTGTGCGTGTTCCGGAGTGCCGTCAGCGCAGCGTCACGCCGCGCAGCCGTCGGGAAGAAGATCCGCCACGTGACGCGGCCGCTCGTTTCAGTTTCGTGAATCGCGGAGGGGGAGAGGTCGTCGAGCGTCACCGCGACGAGATCGGGTGAGACGGCCTCGCCGACGAAGTGCAGATCGAGGGCCGGAGCGTCAGCCACGTGAACTCCCCTTAGGCCCTCAAGCCCTCAGGCCCTACCCGAATATGTCTTTGACTCGTTCGAAGATGTTGCGGTCGTCGGCGTCCTGCTTCTTCGGTTCGAACTTGTCCGCCGGCAACAGCTTGGCGAGTTGCTCCATCGCCGCACGCTGTTCCTTCGTGAGCTTCTTGGGAACCGTGCCGTGGGCTAGGACGATGAGATCGCCGCGCCCGCGACCGGACACGTCGGGCATGCCCTTGCCGCGAAGCCGGAACGTCGCCCCGGTCTGCGTGCCTGGGGGGATGTCGATCGTCTCCTGCTCGTCGAAGAGTGATGGAATGACCGCCGGACCGCCGAGCGACAACGTCGTGAAGTTCACCGGGATCTCGCAATAGAGATCGTTCCCATCGCGCCGGAAGAACTCGTGCTCCTGCACCTGCACGACGACGTACAGATCGCCGGGGGGCCCGCCCGCGCTGCCGTGCTCGCCTTCACCATAGAGCCGCAGTCGTTGTCCCGTCGCGATACCCGCTGGAATCTTGACGGTGAGCTTTCGCTCGCGGACGACGTGGCCTTCGCCATGGCAGGTCTCGCACGGCTTGGCGATTACCTTGCCTGTCCCGCGGCACTGGCCGCAGGTACGCGCGACGGTGAAGAAGCCCTGCTGATAGCGGAGCTGCCCGCGGCCGTGACACGTGGGGCAGGTCGTCGCGCCGGTGCCAGGCGCGGCCCCGGAACCCTTGCACGATTCGCAGGTCTCGGCGCGCGGCACCTGGATCGTCGTCTCGGTACCCTTGGCGGATTCCTCGAAGGCGATCTCGAGCGAGTAGCGCAGATCGGATCCGCGCTGTGGGCCGCCGCGTCGGCGGCCGCCGAAGACATCGCCAAAACCGAAGATATCGCCAAGACCGCCGAGGATGTCTTCGAAGCCCACGAAGACCGACGGGTCGACGCCGCTGCTGTTCGCCGCGCCCACGCCCGCATGGCCGTACCGGTCGTAGAGGCTTCGCTTCTGGCCATCGGCCAGCACCGCATACGCTTCGGCGGCTTCCTTGAACTTCTCTTCGGCGTCCTTGCTGCCCTGATTGCGATCGGGATGGTATTTGAGTGCAAGCTTGCGGTACGCGCTCTTGATCTCCTGATCAGTTGCGGTGCGCGTGACCTCGAGCACTTCGTAGTAGTCGCGGGTCGTCACGCGCGTGCCACCTTGACCGCCGCAGGCCGCAGCAGCCGCTCGCCGAGGCGGTAGCCGCGACTCAGTTCCTCGATCACTTCGCCGTCGCGATGGCCGGGACTCGGTTCGTACGCAACGGCCTGATGCAGGTGCGGATCGAAATCTGTGCCCAGCGTCTCGATGGGCTTCACGCCACGCCGGGCCAGCAGGTCGAGCAGCCGGCGGTAGATGAGATCGAGGCCGTCGCGGTAGGCCTGCGCCGCCGGTCCGGCGTCCACTTTCAGCGCCCGTTCGAAGTCGTCGACGATGGGCAGCAGGTCCTCGACCGAGCTCGCTGTGGCGCGGTCGCCCGCGTCGCGGCGATCGCGTTCGACACGCTTCCGGTAGTTGTCGAACTCCGCCGTCAGCCGCAGGTAGCGGTCGTACATCTCGTCGCGCTCCTTCTGCAGGCGCGCGACGGCATCGTCCTCGGGTCGGGCGCCGTCTGGCGCCTCGGCGGGATCCGTGACCGTCGGGTCGGCGGCCGTGGGATTGTGCATATCAGCCATGAACTCACTTCACATACGGCGCGGAGCGGCTGGCAATTCGGCTGCCAGCTCCCGCCTGATCAATTCGAGGGTGTGAGCACGCGCGAGATGGCGCGAGCCGCTTCGTCGACGACGGCAATGGCCTTCGAGTACCGCATGCGCGTAGGCCCGATGACGCCCACACTGCCAATGCCGTGCCCATCATCAAAGGTCGAGGCGACAAGGCTCAGACTCTGCAGCGATGGATCCGAGTGTTCCGCCCCGATCACCACCGTCAATCCCGGCCCGTCCAGGTACTCGGTGAGGAGCCGCACGAGGCGTTGCTTCTCTTCCATCAGCCCTATCAACACGCGCAATGTCGCGAGAGGCACGCCAGCTTCTTCCGCAAAGTCGACCAGCGTGGCCGTGCCCTCGACGTAGAGCACCTGTTCGTGAGGTGCTCGCGCCAGCGACCGCGCCGCCAGATCCCACGCGTGGCGCATCAGCGTGTCGTAGATCGATCGCTCCTCGTTCAGGCGGGCGAGCAGCGCGTCGCGCACCTGCACGAGCGGCAGCCCGTGGAACTCGCGGTTGACGTAGTCCGCGGCACGCCGCAGGTCGTCAGGCGAGAGCGGCTCGCCGACGTCCACCACCTTCTGCGAGACCTGTCCGCCCTCGGCCACGATGACGACCATGATCTTGGTCGAGGCCAGCGCCACGAATTCGATCTTGGACAGCCGGGCGTCGGCCGGCGGCGCAGACAGCGCAAACCCGACGTGATGCGACTCTGCCGACAACAGGTGCGACACGTGGGCCAGCACTTCGTCCTGCAGGGGCGTCTCGCCCGTCTCCCGCCGCAGCCGATCGACCATCGCGTCGGCTCGGGTGGGCCGGCGCCCCTCGAGCAGCAGGTCTACATAAAAGCGATAGCCGCGGTCGGTGGGCACCCGGCCTGCGGAGGTATGCGGCTGGCGGACGAACCCGCCGGTCTCGAGCTGTACGAGGATGTTCCGGACAGTCGCCGACGACACGCCAAGCGCTCCGCGCCTGGCAATGACCATCGACGCAACCGGTTCGCCCGTCTGGATATACTCGCGCACCACGGTGGCGAGTATCCGGCCGGACCGCGAATTGAGATCCTGATTCTCCATTAGCAGTCTCACGCCACGAGTGCTAACGCTGTTCATTATACTGGGGATCGTCCGCCCGTGCGACTCGGGCGGACGCCACCCGTTCTGCTGCCGTATCGGTTGAGCAGGGCTCCATGTTGAGGTTGACGGACGTCGGGAGGCGATCAGGGGGCGATACGTCGCCCGTCGACGGACTCGCAAACAGAGCTGTCCGGACGAGCTAGATGCCTGCCCGGCCGACGAGCGCGGAAGCCTCTTCGCGGGCGTGCGCCGCAATCGCGTCCCCATCCATGCGCGTCAGCCGTCCGCTGTCGACCACGATCTCTCCGTCCACCATCGTGAGGCGGACGTCGCTGCCGCGTGTCGAGTACACGAGTGTCGAGT
>JBKPMA010000175.1:0-3227 GCA_046731935.1 Acidobacteriota bacterium | reverse complement strand
ATGGCTGCCAATGCGCGTTGAGACAGCAAGTATACAGTCGCGGTAGACCGCTGCAAGCTGGACTGAAACAGCTCGCCTTACAGCGTCAGCTCCAGTGCTGCTCGATCCCAATGCGCCAGGTTTGCCGCGGCTTCATACGTGGTCTGCAGGAAGTCCAGCAGGGTGTCGTCGGGCGACGCCGACGTGCGCACCACGTCGTACGGAACGATGAACTCACGGAGATCGCCGCTGTAGAACGCTTCGGAGGGGCGGACAGGAGCGTCCGCGAAACCCGGAGGCTCCGGGTACGCGTACGAGTAGAACGCCGCGTATGGGATCGGCCCGCCGCCCGACCAGAATCCGCAGCTGCTCACCTCGTGTGAATAGGCTTCTCGCGCCACGCGATCGGGCAGGTTGGGAATGCCGCCCGGATGCTCGGGAGCGGTGCGGCCGGAGAAGCGCGTCACCGCGAGATCGGGTGCGCCCCAGAAGAAGTGCACCGGGCTGCACTTGCCGACGAACCTGGCGCGGAAGGCCTTGAGCACGCGATCCACCTGCAGGAGCACACGCCAGAAGCGATTCGCGTACTCGCGATCGTAGGAATGCTGCGTCTCGTTCCGATCGAACGGCACCGCCTCGGGTACCTCGTTCGGCCGCTTGTGAATCTGCACCTGCAGATCGAGCGCCGCGAGCGCCTCCATGACGCGCCGGTAGAAGGCCGCCACCGACTGCGGCTCGAGCGGAAACGACGACCTCCGGCCGTCACTCGATTCCAGAATCAACTGGTGATCGACGAAGTCGAAGTCGATCTGAAACGTCCGTGTGCCGTAGGGAATCGGCGATGTGGTCAGGCCGCGACCGGTGACGTAGAGCGTGACGTGCCACGAGTGGTTGGTCCAGGGAGACTGGATCAGCCGGACCTTACCGACGATCTGCATCCACATGTGCAGCGTCGCCGCAGTATCGCTCCATGATTCAAGAGGAAGCGCCGGCCACGTCTCTGTCACTCATTTCCCCGGTGGCACCGAGTTCCGAGCCCGCTCCGGTTGCTGGCTCTTGAGCAACATGCTCGAGCAGCTGGCCAACCAGACGCCGCTAGGGGGCGATCAGCAACTGCGGACGGGCGGTAGACTCGCGCGAGCTGAACGTCACGTAGGGGAGCGTGTCCGCCTTGCCCTTGAGCGCAATCGAAATCCGTGTCGCGCCGGCTGCACGTTGCGCCTGTGCGTACGACGTGAGATCGATGGTGTACCACCGGCCGGTCGTCCCCGAGACCGTCAGCGATCCGATTGCCGTCGCGCCCGACGCGGGCCGCGTGTTGTAGTTCACGCCAGTCTCTGACCAGCTGGTATTGGCCACCGGCAACACGTTCGTGGTGACGCTCGACGCGCGCGTGTCAGAGAGGTGGCCGAACACGCGCAGTGTCGCGGTGCCGCCTGCCTTCAGGGCACTGATGTCGAGCGTCATGTAGCCTTCGCGCACGTAATCGGCCTGCGCGCTGTACTTCACGATGACCTCCGACATCCTGCCAAAGCCGGTGGACGCTGAGGCCCCGCCCCGCACGTACGTGTCACCCACGATTCGCGCATCCTCTGGCGCGAGTTGACCCGCGATCGTCGTGAAGCTATACGTCGCGCCAGTCTTCGTCTTGTTCGCCATCGTCTTGCTGACGATCCGCCAGTAGTAGGTCACACCGGGCAGAAGATTGGTGAACGTGTACGATTCCTTGGTGCTTGACACGCCGGCGGTTGCCGCACCGGGGGCGTAATTCTGGACCGCGAGTGGAGGCGTGCTCGCCGTCCCGAAATAGATGTCGTACTTGTGCGCCCACCAGCCGCCTTCCCACTTCAACGTCACCGAGGTCCCGACCCCCGCCGCGGTATTGGCCGGGCTCGAATACGCCGGCGGCTCCGGATAGCCAGGCACGAACGCCTGGAACGGCGCCGGAGAGATCGGCTGGCCATCGATCGTCAGGTTGTTCCACTTCCGCTCGAACTGATCGACAAACCACTGTACGAACCAGGGTTTGTGCGAGAAGTAGTTGTGCTCGCGTTGCGCGTCGGATGACGATGCCGTCGCGTTGGACGACCCGAAGGCCACGACGCCCTTCGAATACATCACAATGGATTTCTGGTGCACGTCCTGCCCGCTCGACAGGCTTTTCCATTTGACCGGAATGCCGGCCATGTACATCCGATCCACGTTGTAGGAATGCCAGAAGTACGTCGTCGTGCGGTACTGGGCCTGGTCGGTAATCAGGCGGACGGGTATGCCGGCCTGCTTCATCTTGATCAACTGATCGGGGATCTTGTTCGACGTCATCCGGAACATGACTATATCGACGCGTGACGTCTCGGCGTTCAGGCCCGAGATCACCCGATCCTGATAATCGTTGTCCGGCGGAAAGTTCAGATCCGCGCTGATCGGATATATCGGGTAATTGCGAACGAGCGGTGTTTTGACGTTGGCCAGGTTTTGATAGTTGACGGTATCAATCCAGATGTCATCGAACTTCCTCTGGAAGCTCGTGACGAGAGACGGATCATCGGTGAAGTAGACCGCCTCATCGACGTAGTTCGTGTACGGGATTACTGGAGAATAGGAGCCGTTGGCAAAGTTGGCAGCACTGAACTGGATCTTCGCCTGGCCCGCGTAGATCATGACCTTCCAGTGATTGATTCCGGCGGTCACTTTGTTCCGAATGGGAATGCCTGCCGAGATGAGCGATTGGCGGACGGTCGCGTTGGACGGGTAGTTCGCATCGGCGCGTGTGTCGAGAATGACGCGCACCGGGACGCCCGCCTGCCACCGTTTGATGATCTCCACTGAGTAACGGGTATCCGTCATGAACCAGAACGACACGTCGAGACCGACATTCTCGCTTCGGATTGACTGAATGATCGGCGTGCGGCAGTCCTCGTACGAGTTGTCGCACAGCCTCTCCTGTGCCGCAGCACGGCTTGACATACACAGAGAGACGGCGACGACAGTAAGAAGTACTGGCAGCATGCATTCCCGGTGCATGCCGACCTGCGCTGTTGTGCCAGACCGCGAGTTCATGATCCCCCTTGCATTCGACGACTCGGCCGTAGCATTGCCAAGTCTCTGCCAACTCCGCAAACGCCCCGAACCTGGGAGTCTTTCAGTCGAGCTCGGGGCGTCGATTGAGTGATTTTTGCCGCTGAGTTCAGGTATTCACCACAACGTGAACTCGCGGCTCCGATGCTTTTTGCTCAGGCCTGCGCCTC
>JBKPMA010000174.1:0-5101 GCA_046731935.1 Acidobacteriota bacterium | reverse complement strand
GTCCTCGGCCATGCGTGCCCGCGAAGCGGAACGCAGCAGACTGGTGATCAATCCACTCGTCTATGCGGAGGTGTCGCTGGCGTTCGATCGGATCGAAGAGCTCGACGCCGCGATTCCAACTGATTTCGTGACCCGCGAGCCCCTGCCGTGGGATGCGGCATTCCTCGCTGCTCGAGCGTTCCTGCGCTACCGCCGGAAGGGCGGAACTCGCACACATCCGCTCCCTGACTTCTGTGTCGGCGCTCACGCCGCGGTCGCCGGGTACACGCTCCTGACTCGCGACGCGCGCCGCTACCGCACCTACTTCCCCAAGCTGCGCCTGATCGCGCCGTGACGCTCACGCCGCGGGCGTTCGGATCGAGCGCGAGTTGGCTTGACTGGTCCGGGCGTCCAGCCGACGTCAGGATGTTCAGTGGATCTCGGGCTCCGCGATCGGCATGGTGCCCTCGAGAAAATCGAAGTCACAGCCCTTGTCGGCTTGCGTGATGTGGCGCGAGAAGATCCAGCCATAGCCGCGCTCGTAGCGCGGTGCCGGTGCCTTCCACGCGGCGCGGCGCCGTGACAGTTCGGCCTCGTCGACGTTCAGTTGCAAGCTGCGGGCGGGCACGTCGAGTGCAATCACGTCGCCGTTCTGAACGAATGCCAACGGTCCGCCGATCCATGACTCGGGCGCCACGTGCAGGATGCAGCAGCCGTAGCTCGTGCCGCTCATGCGCGCATCGGAAATGCGGACCATGTCGCGCACCCCTCGTGCGAGCAGCTTCTTCGGGATCGGCAACATGCCCCATTCGGGAAAACCGGGACCCCCCAGCGGCCCTGCGTGCCGCAGGACGAGCACCGAGTCAGGACTGACATCGAGTGACTCATCGTCGATCCGCGCCGCCATGTCGTTGTAGTCGTTGAATACGACGGCGCGTCCCTGATGGCGCAGGAAGCGCGGATCCATGGCGCTCGTCTTCACGACCGCGCCGTCGGGCGCGAGGTTGCCCCGCAAGACGGCGACGCCGCCCTCGGCAGACAAGGCCGTCGCCGGAGTACGGATGACGTCGGCGTTGTAGACCTCGGCGCCGGCGAGACCCTCACCCAGCGTCGCGCCCGTCACGGTCTGTTCGTCGAGATGCAGGCGATCGGCGATCTGCGCCATCAGCGCACGCGTGCCGCCCGCGTAGAAGAGGTCCTCCATCAGGTACTGACCCGACGGCTTCAGATTGCAGATCATCGGTGTGCGCCGCGAGATCGCGTCGATGTCATCGAGCGTCAGCGTCAGCCCCGCACGTCCGGCCATCGCGATCAGGTGCACGACGGCGTTTGTCGATCCGCCGCCCGCCATCAGGAAGGTCACGGCGTTCTCGAACGCCTTGCGCGTCAGCAGATCGCGCGGCTTCAGATCGTCCCACACCATGTCGACGATGCGGCGGCCGCAGGCGGAGGCCATGCGCGGATGATTCGAATCGGAGGCCGGGATCGACGATGCCCCTGGCAGCGAGAGGCCCAGCGCCTCTGCGATCCCCGTCATCGTCGAGGCGGTGCCCATGGTCATGCACGTGCCCGCCGACCGGGCGATGCCGGCTTCCATCTCGTGCCAGTCGCGATCCGTGATCGTGCCGGCGCGCAGCTCGGCCCAGTACTTCCATCCGTCGCTGCCGCTGCCGAGCGTTTGTCCGTGCCAGTTGCCGCGCAGCATCGGTCCGGCCGGCATGAAGATCGCGGGCAGGTTCATGCTCGTCGCACCCATGATCAGGCCGGGCGTGGTCTTGTCGCAGCCGCCCATGAGCACGCAGCCGTCCACGGGATGCGAGCGCAGATTTTCTTCGGCCTCCATCGCGAGCAGATTGCGATAGAGCATCGTCGAGGGCTTCTGAAAGACCTCGGACAGCGACATCGAGGGGATCTCGATCGGGAATCCGCCGGCCTGCCACACCCCGCGCTTCACGTCTTCGACGCGCTGCTTGAAGTGCATGTGACACGGGCTGATGTCGTTCCAGGTGTTGAGGATGCCGATGATGGGCTTGCCTGCGTATTCAGCGCGGTCGTACCCCATTTGTGCGATACGGGATCGCTGGCCGAACGAGCGGAGGTCGTTTTGCGCGTACCATCGTGCGCTGCGGAGGTCGGCGGGAGATTTGCGCGGAGTCACCGCCAAAATCTTAGCCCCAAACCTCCGCCAACAACGCGTCTCCGATTGAGTTACCATCACCGGCTTGGGGGGCCTCATGAAATTCGCGCTACTTACCGTTACCTATTCCGGCCTGTTCTATAACGGCGCGGCGCTGAGCGTCGTCGAACAGATTCGCAAAGCCCGAGCGCTCGGGTTCGACGGGCTCTCCATCGAAACGAAGCGCCCGGTGGCCTCCCCGCTGGATCTCACGCCGGCCGATCGCAAGGCCATCCGCGCGGCAGCGGCTGCCGAAGGGATCACGCTCTGCGCGATCGAGAGCCTGTCGAACTTCGCGAGCCACCTCATGGAAGAACGAGAGAACAACCTCGCGATGATGCGTCTGACCATCGACCTCGCCAGCGATCTCGAGATCCCGCTCGTCAAAGTCTTTGCCGCCTGGCCTGGCATCATCGACGATGAAGACGATACGGCGCTGTACGCACCGTACGAGCGGGCCGCGTATTACACCAAGCTCTATCCAGCGGATCTGCGGAAGTGGCGGCGCGCGGTTGACGGCCTGCGCGAGGCTGCAGATTGGGCAGCCTCACGCGGGGTGACGCTGGCGCTCCAGAACCATGCGCCGCTGATTCGAGCTGGCTATGAAGACACTTTGGCGATGATGCGCGAGATCGATCGCCCGAACGTCGGCCTGTGTCTCGACGTGCCGCTCTTCAAGGAACGGCAGAGCGACGCGTACGTGCGCGAAGCCGTGCAGGCGTGCGGCACCCACGTGCTGCTCACGCACTACGGCGCGTGGAATTTCCGTACGACCGAGACAGGCGAGACCGTGCAGGAGCACGGCCCCTCGTACGATGGAACGATCAACTATCGCGAGTACTTCGCCGGGCTTCAGCAGGCCGGCTACGAGGGCTTTCTCGTGTCCGAGTACTGCCTGCCGTGCGTCAAGGACCACAGGATTGCCGGCATCGAGGAAGTGGACCGCGCCACCGTGATGGCACTCGACTACATGAAGAAGATGGTGATGGTGTCTGGCGTGGCCTGATGACCCGAGGGCGGAGCCGAAGGCCAGGACACCCGCGCACGAGTGTGCCCGATGCTTCTCACGCTCGACGGCCGCGGACCCAAATACACCCAGATCACGCGCGCGCTCATCGACGCCATCCGCCGCGGTACCATCGCACCCGGCTGCCGCGCGCCATCCACACGCGAACTGGCGAACGACCTTGGATGCTCCAGGAACCTCGTGCTCCTCGCGTACGAGCAGCTGATCCTCGAGGGGTACTTCGTCAGCCATCCACGCGGCGGCACGTTCGTCGCGCCCGACCTTCCGCAGCGATTCGCGGAAGCTGGCGCCGCACACTCCCCGACAGCTCCTCGGCTGCCGGCCACACTCTCAGCTGGCGGCCGCCGCATCGTCCAGACGGCGTCCCGTGTCAGCGGCCCGATCCGTTACAAGCCGACCTGCGCGATCGATTTCATCTGCGGACTCTGCGAGCCCGACGAGGGCCTGCTGCGCCAGTTCAAACGCGCGCTGCTGCGGCCGCTGCGCAACCGCGCGTTTTCTTATGGCGATCCCGCGGGCGACCCGGCACTCCGCCGCGAGATCGCGACGAGGCTGCGGTCCGCACGAGGCATCACAAGATCACCTGACCAGATCGTACTGACGAGCGGCACGCAGCAGGCACTCGATATCTGCGCTCGAGTGCTGCTGGGATCCGGTATCCGCGCCGTCATGGAGGATCCTGGCTACGACGTGGCGGACGCGATCTTCCGCGCCGCGGGAAGCACGATCGTCCCGGGGCGCGTGGACCAGGATGGACTGGATCCCGCGTGCCTGCCGACCGATCGCTCGCGAGTGGGCCTCGTTTACGTCACGCCGTCGCACCAGTTTCCGACGGGCGCCGTCATGCCGGCTGCGCGGCGGTACACGCTGCTCCATTGGGCGCGGCGCGCGCGCGCCTTCGTGTTCGAAGACGACTACGACGGAGAGTTCCGCTACGAGGGCCAGCCGATTCCGGCCCTCGCTGGACTGGATCCCGACGCCGTCATCTACTGCGGCACGTTCGCGAAGTCGCTCTTTCCATCCTGCCGCCTCGGCTATCTCGCGCTGCCACACACCCTCGTGCGTCCGATCGTCGAGTGCAAGTGGCTGGCGGATCGCGGCAGCTCCCGGCTCGTGGAAGGCGCCATCGGGGAACTGCTCGCCACCGGCCACTACGACCGCCACATCCGGCGGATGCAGCGCCGCTATCGCGCGCGCTGTGCCGCCCTCGAGCGCAGCTTGCAGAAGCATCTCGGAAGCGCGGTCGAGGTGCAGGGCAGCAGCGCCGGACTCCACCTCGTCGCGTGGCTCCCCGCGCTGCCGCGGCGCCGGGTCAAAGATCTCATCGAGGCGTGCATGGCGCGCAGCATCGGTGTGTATCCCGTGGATCGCTATTCAACGCGTGCGATGCGCGCCGGCCTGCTGCTCGGATACGGGCTCGTCGAGATCGACGACATCGACCGCGGTGTGCGGGGCCTGGCGGAGGCGTATCGGGAGGTGATCGACTGAGGGTGCGGACACAAGGTGCGGTGTCAGGGTGCGGTCTCAGGGTGCGGACGAAAGGTGCGGTCATACGGTGCGGGCGCAGGGGTGCGATCTCAGGGTGCGGGGAGGTGCCCTTACCCCTTACCCCTTTTCCCTTCCCGGCTTCCCCGAGGCCCTCGAGCCCTCGGGCCCTTTTGAGATAGCCTCTTGGGGCGCCGCGCAACGGCGGCCGCCAAGGACCTCATCATGTCTGCTCCCGTCCGACGCCTTCTTGCGGGTGCCGCACTCGCCGTGCTGTGCACGCTCCCGGCCGCTTCCCAATCCGGCATCCGCCACGTTGTGGTCATCACGCTCGACGGATTGCGGTGGCAGGAATTCTTCACTGGCGCGGACCGGAGCTACTTCAAGCGCGAAAAGGACGGCAAGCCAGGCGGGGCCGAGCAGCGCTTCTGGCG
>JBKPMA010000173.1:0-3443 GCA_046731935.1 Acidobacteriota bacterium | reverse complement strand
TCACACGACCATCCTCGGATTCGCGCCCGGTATCGTCCTGTTCGTCGTTCTGAAGGATCGCGCGTTCGCCACGCGCCTCGGCACCGTGCTCTCCAGCGCAGCCATCGTGGCCGCGGGCCTGCTGCAGTACGGCTTCATCTTGCTGCGCTCGCATCAACCGCACGCGTACGTCGAGTCGCCGGCGGCAACGGTCGGCGATTTGTTGCAGGTCATGCTCGGCCGGCAGTTCCAGACACGGTTGTTTACCTTCGGCTGGGGCACGGTTCTTCTCGATCGACTGCCATGGGTGGTTCGAAGTGTTCTCGTCCACGAACTGACACTCGTTGGATTCCTCGCGGCGTGCGCCGGCATCGTCTGGCTCGTTCGCCGGGATCGTGCGGAGGCGGCGCTCCTCCTCATCGGCGGAGCCGCCGTCGTCGTATTCGCGGCCAATTACGCGGTGATCGACACGCCAGTGTTCCTGATCCCTGCAATCCTCGTCCTGTGGCTCTCAGCCGGCGTGGGCGCGGAGCAGATCGCCCGCCTTCCGGGTAGGATGCCGCTTGCCGCGATCGGCATGGCCTTCGCCAGCGTCCTCGTTCCCGCCTGGAATCTCGTGGCGAACTTTCAGGTGAACGATCGCAGCCAGGACACCGCGGCAGCCGTGCAGCTCGACCGGCTGTTCGACGCGCTGCCTGCTCGCGCGGCCATCATCCAGGAAGACTTCGTCGTCGACCGGATGGTGATGTTCAAGCTCCTTGGGGATCAATCTGCGCACGGTCGAGACATCGAACTGGCGCCGAAGACCGCGGACAGCGTTCGCGGGCGTCTCGACGATGGCGTTCGAGTGTTTGGATTTCGCAAGTCGGCGGCGCTGCTGCGATACGAGGGCCTTGATTTCAGTTTCGATCCGCTTGTGTTGAGCGACGACACGCTGGATGGATTTCTGTCGCGAGTGCCGACGCGCTCCATCGTCGCGATTGCCGTCCCCGCCCGGCTCGCCGCACGCTTTGCGGCAAGTCGAGGCGCGACGTTCACTGCGATTGGCGGACCCACTCAATTGAGGGTGAATCGCGATCCGAGCGTCGTGATCGTTGGTGTGAGCGGCGCACGGAAGGGCGCGATCGTGCAGGTGGTGCCGTACGACGTCACGGTGAGCCTCCCGTCTGGCAAGGCGATCGGCGAGACAGGTGTGACGTCGCCCGGCGCGATTGAGGTCTGGTCGGGTATCCGCGACGCGGCGATCCGCGAGGGATCACGCGACCTCGTCAGAAGTGAAAACGGTGTGACGGTCACGACGTGGGATCCGGACGGCCACATCGATCAAGCGATGGTGCTCGAGGAGTCGAACGGGTTTCGTGTACCGCTCGAGATCGGACCTCTCTCTGTGTACCAGCTCCGCGGTACGTGGTCGGGTCAAGAGGTGACGTCCACGAAATGGTCGGACGTCGCGGACTCGCTCGGCTCAGGCAGCGTGCTGCTTCATGTGCCCGCAGGCCGGCAAATCGTAGTGTACGCCGGCGACGATCGTCCACTGGAGCCCCGCGTGCTCGACCGGCCTCCCGTTGCGGTGGACGTCGAGGTCAAACGTTTCGAAGGTGAAACGCGGGCTGGTCTGACGGCGCAGCTCGAGTCTGACCATCTCAGTGAATCGACGCTCGCCCGCGACGAGAACGTCTACCGCGTCGCGGTCCGTTCACCTGCAGGTGAGCCCGCATCGGTGATTCTGGCGCTGGGCGGCATACCGCAGCACGGCGTCGGGCGGGCTGATGGCGAGGCGACGCAGGGCGCCAGGGCGTTTCGCATCGATACCGTGGGCCTGCTCCGCAAGCCCGATGGGGTCACTGAACTGCTCCTGATGGGACGCGACGAGCAAGCGCAATTGATTGGCGACGGCTGGTCGCCCGTGGACTTCGACGAGGCGGGGCCGTTCCGCTGGATGACGTCGACCGAGTCGCGGCTGGTGTTGCCGGTGAGCCGTGACGCATCACGCCGGATCCGCGTGCAGGTGTTTCGTAACAGTCAGAGTCCCGCCGGGACGCTGCGGCTTCGGCTGAACACGACCGACCTGGCGTGGCAGCCGCTCCATCCAGGCTGGAGTGCCTACGAATGGAACGTCCCACCCGGCGCGCTGGTGCGCGGGCCCAACGAAGCCGCGTTGATCGTCGATCGGCTCTCGCCGGCACGGAATGGCACGGGACCTCGAGACGGGGCCCTCACAGATTTGCGCCTGATCGGTGACGTAAATCCGGCAGCCGCGGGGCAGTAGCCTCCCGAACCGACCAGTTTTCCTTCCTGTTCAAGAGATGCCCGGCCGCCGCCGATTTCAAGACTGCCGGCGGGTGTCGCCAGGTACAACGCCGCTCGTACCACGAGGGGACCGAGCCGCCGGGCCGTGAGACACGCGTGAAGATTCTGATCGCAGACGACGACCCGCTCTCGCTACGGCTCCTGCAGCTGACGCTGGAGCGCTTCGGACACGAGGTCGAGGCCGTCAACAACGGCGTGGATGCCGAAGAGTCGCTGCTGCGGCCGACAGGGCCGAGGCTCGCGATCCTCGACTGGATGATGCCGCGCGCCGACGGCTTGAGTGTCTGCCGCGCTGTCCGGCGCCAGATCGACCGCTACGTCTATCTGGTCGTGCTCACGTCTCTGGATCGCCGCGAAGATATGCTCGCGGCGCTGGACGCCGGTGTGGACGATTTTCTGACGAAGCCGTTCAACACCGACGAGCTGCGCGCGCGGCTGCGTTCCGGAGAGCGCGTGCTCGCACTCGAGGAGCGGCTGCTCGCCGTTCAGGCGTCGCTGCAGTTTCACGCGACGCACGACTATCTGACCGGCGTCCTCAATCGCGCCGCGATCCTGGACCGCCTGTCGGTCGAACTGACGCGGGCGCGCCGCGACGGTACGCCCGTGTCGGTCATGCTCGCGGATCTCGATCACTTCAAGCAGATCAACGACACGCTGGGGCACGCCGTCGGCGACATCACGCTCGTGCGCGCCGTGAGGCGGCTGCAGAGTGCTATCCGCGCGTACGACACGATCGGGCGCTACGGCGGAGAAGAGTTCCTGCTCGTCCTGCCGGGATGCGATCAGGAAGCGGCGATGACCGTGTCGGAACGCGCCCGTCTGGCGGTTGCCGAGCCCGAGCCGGCGGCCGGTGCTCCGCCCGTGAGCGTGAGTATCGGCGTCGCATGCACCATCGAAGCCGGTTCGGACCCGCAAGCCCTCGTCAACGCGGCGGATCAGGCGCTCTACCGAGCCAAGGCCTCCGGACGCAACTGCGTCGCCGCATAGCCCCCTACTTCGCATCCTGCCTGTCGAGCCACGCGTTTGCGTCCTCGATTCGAAGGAACGTGCGGACGTCGACGCCCACGAGGGTGCTGACGGCCTCCTCGGACGCGACAGCTGCCATTGCCGCCCGCACTTCAGGTCCCACGACCACTGCCCAGCGGCAGCCCGCC
>JBKPMA010000172.1:0-3662 GCA_046731935.1 Acidobacteriota bacterium | reverse complement strand
CGAAGAGATCGTTCTCTTTGCGGAACTCGCTCTGAACCCCGAATCGCGACAGGAGCGTCTTGTCCATGGTCAGGACGCCGATGGTGGCGGTGTAGCGCGCGTAGGCATTGCCGCTCTTGACCTGTTCGGGCGAGTAGGTCTGCCGGTTGTGCAGGTCGAACGTGAGCGTCGCCACACCCTGGTGCTTGGGCAGACGGATGATGATGCCGGACGCTGGCTCGCGTCCCGCCAGCACGTCGCAGAAGAGCCGTGCGGTGCGAACACCGGATCCGAGGGGCGACGGACAGGTGACGGGGGCCGGCTCGGTCCGGAGAAGCGGCTGCTTGGGGCGTGAGCGCTGAGCTGACGCGTAAGGGACAGCTGTCGACGTGGCGACACCCGCCAGAAGCACTGCAACGACGATCCGCATCACGCCCAACAGTATAGAGGGATGCACGACATTCTCGGATGGCGCTCCCGCTGCGCGGTCGTGGATGTGCGGTGGATTACCCACGGGTGCTATAAATGGCGTGCGGCGCACTGACGTTCAAGTCGGGCTGGGCCTCGCCGATTAGCGAGAGGGACGTCAGGCGGCTGCACGAGGGCAATGGCATCGATTCTCATCATTGACGACGACGAGCAGGCGCGGGCGTTCATCAGGGAAGCGCTGAAACGGGCGGGTCACGATGTGGCGGAAGCCTCGGACGGCGACGATGGCACCCGCCGCGCCCGCGAACTGCGGCCTGCGCTGGTCATCACGGACATCCTCATGCCCAACAAGGAAGGGCTCGAGGTCATCCGTGAGCTCCGAGAGCACGATCGCACGCTCCCGATCATTGCCATGTCGGGCGGCAGCCAGCGCATGGCTCCGCACGACGTCCTCCAGGTGGCCAGCTATCTTGGCGCCCGCAAAGTGCTGCTCAAGCCGTTCGCGATGAACGAGCTCCTGTCAGCGGTGGACACGGTCCTCGCGCAGCCCCGCGCGTAGCGCGGTCGGACGGTCTTCAGTCTTCAGTCTTCGGTCTCCGGTCTGCACTGTAGACTGAAGACTGTAGACCGTAGACCGAGGACCGTAGACCGAAGACCGTAGACCGCAGACTGAGATGGCTCGCCGTCACCACACACTCATCCGGGGCTCTCTCGCCGCTTTTGCAATCGCGTCCGCAATGAGCGCGTCGACGCAGGGGTCCGGCGGGCCCGCGCAGGGGCCCATCCGCTTCGACAACGTCTCGGAAAAGTCCGGGCTCGATTTCGTGCTCCAGCAGCACGCGACGCCCGAAAAGCACATGGTCGAGACGATGGCAGGCGGACTTGCCGTGTTCGACTACGACGGGGACGGCCGGCCCGACATCTTCTTCACCAACGGCGCCGCGTTGCCGTCGCTCACCAAGCAGTCACCATCCGATTGGAATCGCCTGTACCACAACGACGGCGATTTTCACTTCTCCGATGTGACGGAGCGCGCGGGTGTGGCCGGCATCGGGTACACGACCGGTGCGGCCGTCGGCGACTACGACAACGACGGACATCCCGACCTCTTTGTCGCCGGCGTGCAGCACAATCAGCTGCTGCACAACACAGGACGCGGGACATTCGAAGACGTCACGGCTGCGGCCGGCATCAAGAACTACACGTGGTCGGTCGCGGCCGGCTGGTTCGACTATGACAACGACGGCCGGCTCGATCTGTTCGTCGTGAATTACGTGGACTGGACGCCGGCGGGCAACAAGTACTGCGGCGATCGATCGCGCGACATCCGCGTCTACTGTCACCCCAAGCATTACCGCGGCCTGGCGAACGCGCTCTACCGCAACCGCGGCGACGGGACGTTCGAGGATGTCTCCGAGAAGTCAGGCATTGCCGCGGCCATCGGCAAGGGAATGAGCGTGGCGTTTGCCGATTACGACGGCGATGGATTGACCGACATCTTCGTCACGAACGACGCGGTCCCCGATTTCATGTTCCACAACAAGGGGAACGGCACGTTCGAGGAGGTGGCGCTGCTCGCAGGCGTCGCCGTGCCGGCCAACGGCCGCCCGGTGTCGAGCATGGGTACCGATTTCCGCGACTACAACAACGACGGCTGGCCCGACATTGCGCTCACCGCGCTGACGGGCGAGACATTTCCGCTCTTCCGCAATGACGCAGGCAAGTATTTTCAGGATGCCACGTACGCGGCGGGGCTCGGCCGGGGCACCGTCCGCATGAGCGGCTGGGCGCTGGCCATCGTCGATCTGGATAACGACGGGTTCAAAGACATCGTGACCGCGAACTCGCACGCCAACGATCGGATCGAGGAATTCGAGTCGACGACGTACCGTCAGACAAATGGCGTGTTCCGGAACGTGAACGGAAAATTCGAAGACGTGTCGGCAGCGGCGGGTCCGGATTTCGCGGTCGCACGTGCCCACCGCGGCATCGGCATCGGCGATTTCGACGGTGATGGACGCCTCGATCTGGTCGTGACCGTCCTCGGCGATCGCGTGCAGCTGCTGCGCAACGTCAGCAGCCCGGAGAACCATTGGCTGACCCTGCGTCTGCAGGGCGCGAAAAGCGCTCGCGATGGCATCGGCGCGCGCGTGAAACTGGGCGCGCAGTCAGATGCGATGACCACGGCCGTGGGCTACGCGTCCTCGAGCGACTTCGGCGTGCACTTCGGCCTTGGCACGGCCGCGGCGATTGGGACGATCGAGGTGCGATGGCCGAGCGGCGTCACGCAGACCGTCGATCAGGCGAAACCGGATCACGTACTGGTGATCGACGAAAAGAAGTAACCGCTCAGATCGTCACGCCGAAGAGTCCCTTCAGCAGGAACGCGAATACCAGCGTCAACAGCAGATATACGCCAGACCAGCCGATGTTCCAGCCTGCCACGGTGAAGGGGCGGTCAGGATATTCGACCGTGATGTCGGCGAGGCCAGTGGCATCCGGCAGCGGGGGTTCGGACGGGTTCAGCAGCTGCTCGATGAAGTGTGAGCCTGGGCGTACGGGCGATCGTCGCGCCACGCGGTCCGAGACTTCCACTGTCTTCGTCGATCGCGCGCCTCCCGCGTCCACGCGCAGCTCGTACGAGCCGGGCGAGCGCGGTCGAATGCGCCACACGACTTCCCGTTGGGACGGAAAGTGCACGGCATCTGTCTCTACGTCGATCCCCGCGGGCGCCTCGAGCGTAACCGGTGCGGCGGCAGTGGTGAGTCGGGCCTTCACGAGCGCCGTGTGGCCGACGGTCAGTCCCGAATACCCGAACCTGAACTCCATGTGCAGCAGCAGTGCCATCATCGGAACGAGGAGCCATAACGTCGGCGCGAACGAGTGTCGCAGGTAAGTGGCAGTGTGGCGCAGCACGCCGCCCTGGGCGCGAAAGATCAGCACCAGATCGTCGTTGAACAGCCGCATCTCGAAGATCGCGGCCTGCATGGCGCGCTTTGCGGCCGTGAGGCGGGGCTGATCACTCGTCCACTTGAACACCAGCAACACCGCGATCGCGGTGCCGAGGGCGAGGATCGCCAACCCCAGGACCGCCGGCAGCCGATCGAACGGCGCCAGCAGCAGGTCGAAGAGGCCCGTCAGCGCTCGGTTGATGACAAACATGGCGGTCTACGGACTACGGACTACGAACTACGAACCACGGACTACGACTGAAGGTTACGGGCCACAGGCTGCCGGCTACTGGCGCTATGAAA
>JBKPMA010000171.1:0-5553 GCA_046731935.1 Acidobacteriota bacterium | reverse complement strand
CAACCGGACGGACCTGCCACCCAGCAGGTCGCAAGCGACCGCAGCGACGCCGTCGTACAGATGCCGGAGCAAGGCGTCGTCGGTGCGGCACGCGTGTGGACGCTGCACGACACCGCGTCCGCCGGTCGTCGCGCCCGTCGGCAGCATCACGCTGTCGTAGATGCGATTGAGCTCGATGAGATCCCGGTCACACACGACGCCCCGCAGAACGAGCCAGCCATGTGCCTCGAAGGCGGCGCGGCGCTCTGACGACAATCCGGCCTGGGTGCCACCCATGGAGTGGCCTAGTCTACAGCCGGAGAAGGGTTCGGAGTCAGGTGCCGGACAAACGGTCCCCGGTCAGCCGGCGATGACGACCGTCTGGCCGATATCTCGCAACGCGAGCCGGCCGCGCTCGGCAGAGAGCGCGCGTTCGACCCGTTCGATCGGCTCGGTGAAGGGTTCGCGGCTCAACGCAAACGATTGATGGTGCACGGGAACGAACAAACGCGCACCCGCGTCGTCCGCCATCGAGACTGCCTGTTCGGGAGTGCAGTGATAGCGAATCCAGGGGTCATAGGCTCCGACGGGCCTGACGGCCGCCTCGAACGGACCATAGCGGCGATGCGATCTGAAGGCGCTGGTCTGGGCGGTGTCGCCCCCGATCAGCAGTTTGTGCCCTTCGCGCTCCACGACGAACCCGGTATAGCCGCGTTGCACGTCGCGCCCGAGACGAGCGCCCCAGTGATTGACCTCGATCGAAAGGACCAGGGCGTCTCCCCGAGGCGTGACCACCTTCGTGGAGTCGTTCCAGCGAAGCTCCTGCACCGATCCATACGTGCCGGACGGCACCAAATCGGAGGTCTCTGACGCCATGACGATCGCCGGCCGCCCGCGAATGGCGCCGAGCGACGGCGTATCGAGATGATCGAAGTGTGCGTGCGACACGAGCACGAGATCGATCTCGGGCAGTTCCTCGGGGCGCAGCGCGCACTGGACGAGACGCAGCGGACCGAGGCTGCCGATCCGAAGATCGACGCCAATCCGCGAGAACAGCACGGGATCCGTGATGAGACGCAGGCCGTAGAAGTTGACGAGCACGGTGGCATGCCCGAGCCACGCCAGCGTCACCGCATTGTCGTTCCACGTGGACGGAGCTGGCTTCTGAGGCGCGGGAGGGACGTCGCGCCCCCATTCGCTGAGCCGATCGCGGATGAAGCGCGCGCTCCACGACGAGGAGAGGCTGGTCCATGCTCCTGCGGCGCCAGCCACAAGGCCAGCCCCCAGCACGCGTCGACGATTGATCACTCCGGGCATCTTGTACACAGACTCCGTTCAGACGAAAAGGTTCCGCGACCGGTTCGACCGGGCCGACACCCCATCGATTCGGGTATCCTCCTGCGCATGCGTCAACCTGCTGTATCCACACGCCGCGCCCTTGCGTTCCTGACAATCTTCCTCGCGGCCAGCATCCTGCTCGCGGCTGCGCCT
Organism: Acidobacteriota bacterium; assembly: GCA_046731935.1. Lineage (GTDB taxonomy): Bacteria > Acidobacteriota > Vicinamibacteria > Vicinamibacterales > JAENWD01 > CAVUPP01. Next base: position 4,083 of record JBKPMA010000171.1, on the reverse strand, counting down.
CCGGCTCGGCAGTCGGGCGCCGATCCATTCACGTTGCCCGCCTCGGACGATGGGTTGCCGGGCGCGGGACCGATTCGGCGATACGACTGGTTCCAGCAGGTGTGGCGGGAACGGCGGTCGGCGTGGGCAGCACGCCGTGCGCAGGACCATGGGGCCGTCGTGTTCCTCGGTGACTCGATCACGCAGGGCTGGAACGATCTTGCGGCAGCGTTCCCCGATATGAAGGTCGCCAATCGCGGCATCAATGGCGACACGACGAGAGGTGTCCTGCTGCGCCTCCAAGATGATGTCCTGTCGCTCGATCCCGCAGCCATCGTCCTGCTGATCGGCACCAACGACCTCGAAGAAGGCGCGACGCCCGCGATCGCGTCGGGCAATCTGCAGCTCATTCTGGCTGCCATCAAGCAGCACGACGCCCACACGCCGGTCGTGTTGTGCCAGGTCTTCCCGAGTTCGGCCAGCAAGAGCCGTCCCGCCGAACAGATCAAGGCAATGAATGCCTTGTATCTTGCAGCCGTCAAAAATGACCCGCAGATTACGGCCATCGACACCTGGCGCCTGTTCGCGGACGCCGCCGGCGACGCGCCTGTCAGCGAATTTCCGGACCTGCTCCACCCCAACCAGGCCGGCTATCAGAAATGGGCGGCAGCGCTGCGGCCGGTGCTCGCGACGTTGCGCCTGACCGACACGTCGCCCGACAGCTTTACACCTGAGGAGGGATTCGAGAGTCTGTTCAACGGACGCGATTTGACGGGATGGGGCTACCGTCCCACGACCGACGCCGACAAGGAGAATGCCCGCCGGTGGCAGGCTGCGGATCCGAATGCCGCCGCGTGGCCGTTCGTCCTGGAGGCGGTCGCATTCGATGGCAAGACGTCGTCACCCGACGGGCGCTTCTGCGCGATCAACGGCCGCCTCGTGGTGACCACGCCCCCGGAAGGCCGGAAGATCCAGCAGATCTGGACAACTCGTGAGTTCCCCGAGAACTTCATCCTGAAGCTGGAGTTCCGCGCCACACCAAACGCCGACAGCGGCGTCTACCTGCGCGGCCCACAACTGCAGTGCCGCGATTACGGTCTCGCTGGCCCGTACACCACGTTGACGCACTACAAACCCCAGGATTGGAACGAGCTCGTCGTCACCGTGACGAACGGGGTCGCGCGCGCCACGTGCAACGGTGAGCTCCTCGAGGCCGACTTCAAACTTCCGGAGACCGGGCCGATCGGGCTGGAGGGCGACCGGGGACAGATGGAGTATCGCCGCATCCGGATCAAGCGACTGGGTAACTGAACTACGGACTACGGACTACGGACTACGGACTGCGGACTACAGGCTGCGGTCTACGTCTACCATCTGCGGTGGCTGGACCGAAGACTGTAGACTGAAGACTGTAGACTAGTACTCTTGTCTCCTCGAGGATCCTGCATGCTGTCACGCGCTGTCCGGCGGCTCGGCACACTCATGGCGGTCGTGGCTGCGTACGGCAGCATGGCTGCGTGGGCTCAGCCCGCCCCCACGACGTCCACCACGACCCCCGTCCCGCTCACCGGCGAGGTGCGCGAAGGGAAGCTCGCCAACGGCCTCCGGTATTTCATCCGCCACAACGAGCGACCGCAGGGGCGCGCTGAGCTCCGGCTGGTGGTGAACGCGGGCTCGATTCTCGAAGACGACGATCAGCTCGGGGCGGCGCACTTCCTCGAGCACATGTCGTTCAACGGGACGAAGAAGTATCCGAAGAACGAGCTCGTGTCATACCTGCAGTCGGTGGGCGTTCGACTCGGAGGCGACCTGAACGCGTCGACGGGATTCGACGAAACGATCTACATCCTGCCAATCCCTGTCGGCGATCGCGAAGTGTTCGCGACCGGCCTTGCGATTCTGCGCGAGTGGGCCGGCAACGCGCTGCTGAACGAAGCGGACATCGATTCGGAACGCGCGGTGGTGCTGGCGGAGCTCAGGAGCGGACTGGCGGCCGACGAACGCGTCCGTCGTCAGACGATGCCGCGGATGTTCAACGGCAGCCGGTACGCCGTACGGCAGCCCATCGGGACCGAGCAGAGCCTGCGGCACATGACGCCCGAAGCGCTGCGGCGCTTCTACAAGGACTGGTACCGTCCCGACCTCGAGGGCGTCATCGTCGTCGGAGACATCAATCCGGACGAGATCGAACAGAGCATCAAGACGCTGTTTTCGGATCTGCAGGCGCCCGCGAATCCACGGCAGCGGCCTGCGCGTGTGGAGATTCCAGCACGCACCACGCTCGACGCGCTGGTCGTCACGGACTCGGAACTGCCGTCCGGGCGTATCGACCTGACCGAATACGTGCGCCCATCGCCGTCGATGGCATCCGTCGAGGCGTATGACGCGCTGATTCGCGATCAGCTCGTCAACCGGATGTTCGGTCTGCGGCTCTACGAGCTCACAGACAAGCCCGTTCGGCCGTTCCTGGCCGCGCAGGCACAGCGCTCCCCGATCGTCCGGGGCTACGAAGCGTTTGTCGCAAGCGCGGCAATCGCGGGACAGGACCCTGTCGAGACGACCCGGCTGCTCGCGACGGAGATCGAGCGGGCACGCCGATTCGGGTTCACCGATGAGGAACTGGACGCTGCCAAGCGCGATGTACTGAACAACTACGCGCAGGCGGCGGCCGAGGGCAACAAATCCGAGTCGTCGTCGTTGGCCGACGAGCTCGGACGTCATTTCCTCACCGACGAACCCGTGCCTGGCATCGCGTGGGAGTTCAACCGGGTCAAGACGATCGTGCCTCCGCTGACCCTGGAGGCCATCAACGCCCACGCCCGAATGGTCCTCACTGAAGCCGGCTCTCAGCCCTTCGTGATGGTGGCCGTGCCGTCCACGACCGCGACAGAGGCGGCGCTCCGTGCCGAACTGACGAATGTCGCCAAGGGAGACATCGCGCCGTATCGAGGCATCAAGGTCGAGACGCAAATCCTGGCGAAAGAGCCACAGCCGGGCCGGCTGACCTCCGAGAAGCAGGATGCGTCGTTGGGCACGACCACGTTGAGCTATGCCAACGGCGTCCGCGTCATCCTGAAGCCGACCGACTTCAAGAACGACGAGGTGCTGCTATCGGGTGCGCGGTACGGCGGCCAGTATTTGTACGATCAGGCCGACCACCAGAATGTGACGCATCTCATTGGGAGCGTCGACGCGATGGGGTACGGCACGTTGACGCCGACGACCCTTCTTCGGTATCTGAGCACGAAGAGCGCAAACGTCAATCTGTCCTTCGAGCCGTACACGGAAGAAGTCGATGGTGCGTCCACGCGCGACGACATCACGACGATGCTGCAGCTGCTGTATCTGAAGATGACATCGCCGCGGCTCGATCCGGCCCGGTTGGCCTCGAGCTCCGCTGCCCTCAAGGGTTATCTGGCGGGACTCAGCAACAGTCCGGACCGCCAGTTCGAGGACTTCACGATGTCGGTGCTGTCGCAGAATCATCCGCGTGCGCTGCGAGTCCCGAAGCCGACCGATCTCGATCAAATCAATGCGGAGCGCACGGTCGCCATCTACAAAGAGCGATTTGGCAACGCGACGGGTATGACGTTCGTCCTGGTCGGGAGCTTTGCGGTGGACGAGGTCAAGCCGCTCATCGCCCGCTATCTGGGCGGCCTGCCGTCCTCGCCGCTCCAGCCGCATTTCCGCGACGTGGGACTCCGGTATCCCACCGGCGACATCGACAAGACGCTCGAGAAGGGCTCTGACAACAGCGCCGTCACGATCATCTTCACTGGTGAACATCCCTATTCACCGGCCGAGACGCTCAAGCTGTCGGCGCTGACCGAAGTCCTGCGCCTGCGCGTGATCGATCGCATCCGTGAAGAGCTGGGGACCGCGTACTCGCCAGGCGTGATGAGCCAGTTCACGAACATTCCGGTCGGGGAGTACGCGCTGCGCTTTTCCATCGGGTGTGCGCCGGATCAAATCAGCATCGTGGAGCGCGCCGTCGACGAGATCATCGACGCTCTGCAGGCGAAGGGACCCACGCCAGCCGAGCTCGAGAAAGTCACTCGTACGTGGCTGAATGAGTACGACGCGCGCACGAGGACCAATGAGTAC
>JBKPMA010000170.1:0-5852 GCA_046731935.1 Acidobacteriota bacterium | reverse complement strand
CCTTAGTGCGGCCGTCGCCGCCGCCTGGCACACGATCGGCGGACAGATCAGCACCGTGTCTTGCACCTTGTAGAGCGCCTCGTTGATGGTCACCGGGACGACGGCGTAACCGACGCGCCAGCCGGCGAATCCGTACGCTTTGGAGAGCGAGTACAGCGAGATCGTGTGAGCACTGGCACCAGGCAGCGAGCCCGGTGAGAAGTGCTCAGCACCGTCATACGTAAAGTACTCGTAGGCCTCATCGGCGATATGGAAAATGCCGCGCGCCGCGCATAGCTGGTTGACCGCGCGCAGCGCGGCCTCCGAATAGACAGCGCCCGTGGGATTGTTGGGCGAGACCGTGACGATCGCCCGCGTGCGCGGCGAGAGTGCTGTGGCCAGCCGATCGAGATCGAGCTGATACGACCGGTCGGTGGGTACGATGACGGGTGTGCAGCCGGCAATCCGGACGGCCATCTCGTGATTGAAATAGAACGGCGCCGGCAGCACGATCTCGTCGCCAGGCTGCGAAATCGCCTGAACGACCGATTGAAAGGCCATGTTACTGCCGGTGGTCACGAGCACACGGCTGCCGCTCAGATCGAGACCATTCTCGTCACGCAGCTTCCGTCCCAGCACGTCGAGCAGGCGGGCATCGCCTTCAACCGCACCATAGCGGTGCGTGGCCCAGGCCGCCGCTGCGTCGCGCGCGGCCTCGACGGCCTCGGGAGGCGGGCCCCACGACACCATCCCCTGGCCGAGCGAGATCGTGCCCGGGGTCGTTCTGATAAGCTCTCCGACGATTGGAATGATGGGGGCCTGGACGGCGTCCATTCGCGACGGCATGCTTCGGGATTATAAAGAACCTTTCGTATTCGGATTCGTATTCGTATTCGGAACCCGGTCGTTTCTTCTCCTTCGTCAATGATCCGCATCCTCCTGACCGGCGGCACGTTCGACAAGGAATACGACGAGATCTCCGGCCGGCTCTATTTCAAGGAAACCCATCTCCCCGAAATGCTCCGGCTCGGGCGCTGCCGTGTACCGGTCGCGGTCGAAACCGTGATGCTGGTCGATTCGCTGCAGATGACCGATGACGAACGCCATCGGATTGCGGATCGCTGCCGGACCTGCACCGAGACGCAGATCGTCGTGACACACGGCACCGACACGATGGTCGAGACCGCGGCGATCGTCGCGAGCGCGAATGCTGGCAAGACGATCGTCCTGACCGGCGCGATGATCCCGTACGCGTTCGGCAGCTCCGACGGTCTGTTCAATCTTGGAAGCGCGCTCTCTCTAGTGCAGGTTCTTCCCGCAGGCGTCTACGTCGCGATGAACGGAACCCACTTCACCTGGGACAACGTGCGGAAGAATCGGGAAACCGGAGTGTTCGAAAGAAGAGACATATAGGGCGCGAGGGCTTGAAGGTGCAGGGCTCGAGGTTGTGAGAGCCCGAGGGCGGAGACGACTCACACTATGCGTACAGCGTTGCGGATTCTCGGTCGTGTCGTACTGGTGCTGGTGCTGCTGATCGTGGCCACGGTCACGCTGCTCTACTTCCTGGCGCAGCGCCGGATGAACAAGACATGGCAGGTCACGGTGCCGTCGATCACCGTGCCGACCGACGCGGATGCCATCACGCGCGGCAAGAAGCTCGTGACGGTTTATGTACCCTGCGGCGACTGCCACGGCGCCGACTTCGGCGGCCAGATGATGTCCGACGATTTTGTGTTTGGCAGGCTCTGGGCGTCGAACCTGACACGCGGGCGGGGCGGCGTTGCGGCCGCCTATAGCGACGCAGACTGGCTGCGCACCTTCCTGCACGGCGTGAAGCCGGACGGACACTCTGTCGTCTTCATGCCATCGCACGAGTTCCACCTGTCCCAAGCCGACACGGCCGACATCATCGCATTCCTTCGCGCGGCACCGCCCGTGAATCGCGATCGTCCCGCGACGCGGATCGGGCCGTTGGCCGCCGTCTTATCGTTCACGGGCATGCCGCTCTTCCCCGCCGAGCTGATCGATCACGCGCATGTCGGATTCGCGCCTGTCGTGGTGCGGACGACGGCTGTCGATCGCGGACGTGATCTCGTCACGAAGGCGGCGTGCTACGGCTGTCATAAGCCCGACTTCACCGGAGGCGGCGGTCCGCCTCCGGGTGCATCGAACATCACTCCCGTTGGCCTCGGCACCTGGCAGGCGTCCGACTTCATGCGTGCGCTGCGCGAACACAAACGGCCGAATGGCTCGGCGATCGATGATGCGATGCCGCGCGGCTACGGTCAGATGTCCGACCAGGAGCTCGAAGACATCTTCGCGTATCTGAAGACCGTGCCGGCGAAGGGATCCAAAACCAAGCGTCAGATATAGCCTCGGCCCGGCGCCGGGTCGTATGCTCGTGTGCCCGCAACTGCCGATACCTCCTGGGTGAGGGCGGAGCCCTCCTGGGCAGGCGTCTGCCTGCGCGCCGGTTAGAATAGGAAGTCATGCCTCAGTGGACCGACGTCGGCGGGATGAACGAGGGATACGTCCTCGACCTGTACGAGCGTTTCCTTCGCGATCCAGCCTCCGTCGATGCCGCCACGAGGGCCGCCTTTGAAGCCGGTCCCCCAGCCTTTGATGAGCACGCCGCCCAGCCAGCTGTCGCGCCAGCCGGCCTTGGCCCCTCCGACGTCCGCGCCATCGTCGGCGCCGTCAATCTCGCGGAATCGATCCGGAAATACGGCCACATGGCCGCCCAGCTCGACCCGCTCGGCACGCCGCACTGGGGCGATCCGTCGCTGGCTCCGGAGGCCCACGGCATTTCGGAGGCTGACCTCCGGCAGTTGCCGGCCACGCTCGTGGGCGGTCCGGTCGCCGAGCGCGCCGCCAATGCCGCCGAGGCGATTGCGGCGCTGCGGCAGGTGTATTCGTCGCGGATCGGCTTCGACCTCTCGCATATCTTCCGCCGTGAAGAGCGCGTGTGGCTCCGCTATGCCATCGAGAGCGGCGCGTATCGCGCGCCAGGCGATCCCATCGATGAAGCGGCCCTGCTCGACCGGATCACGCAGGTCGAGGTCTTCGAACGCTTCCTGCACAAGTCATTTCCAGGAAAGACCCGATTCTCGCTCGAGGGGCTCGACATGCTCGTGCCGGTCCTCGACGAGCTCATCGCGGAGGCCGCATCGGCAGGCGCGCGGCACGTCGTGCTCGGCATGGCGCACCGCGGCCGCCTGAACGTGCTCGCCCACGTACTGCAGAAGAGCTACGCGCAGGTATTGGCAGAGTTCAAGGAAGCGCTCGGCAACCAGCCCTTCCGAGAGGACCTCGGGTGGACAGGTGACGTGAAGTACCACTCGGGTGCCCGCGTCGCGGTCAGCGCCAGTGGCGAGCTGGTGATCTCGATGCCGCCGAACCCGAGTCACCTCGAGTTCGTGGATCCGGTGGTTGTGGGAATGGCGCGTGCCGCGGCGACCGACGTGTCGCGCCCGGGTGCGCCGCGAGTGGATCTCGGACGCACGCTGCCGATCCTGATTCACGGAGATGCCGCCTTCCCCGGCCAGGGCATCGTCGCCGAGACCCTAAATCTCGCGCTGCTGCCTGGCTACAACGCAGGCGGGACCGTCCACATCATCTCCAACAATCAGCTCGGCTTCACGGCAACGGGCAAGCAGTCGTACAGCACCTCCTACGCGAGCGGCATGGCACGGGGGTTCAAGATTCCGATCGTCCACGTGAACGCCGACGCGCCCGAGTGCTGCATCGAAGCCGCGCGGCTGGCGGCGGCGTACCGGACCAAGTTTCAGCGCGACTTCCTCATCGACCTGATTGGATATCGCCGTCACGGCCACAACGAAGGCGACGAGCCCTCCTTCACGCAGCCGGTGATGTACCGCCGGATCGCCAGCCATCCAACCGTGCGCGAGCAATGGGCGGCCGCGCTGACGTCTCGCGGGACGGCGCTGCCGGAGTCACCCGAGGCGATGGTCCAGCGGCACTCGGCCGCACTCGAGCAGGCCCTGGTCGAAGCGCAGAAGAGCGGCGACCGCTTTCAGCGCTATCCGGAGCCGCCGCCGCGAGGTGCGGCCCGGCACGCGCACACGGCCGTCTCCGTTGACCGCCTGCGCGCCTTGAACAACAGCCTGCTCGACGTGCCCTCGGGCTTCATCGTGCACCGGAAGCTCGAACGCATCCGCGATCGGCGCCGCGGCATTCTGGACGATCCGTCGGCGCGCACGGTGGACTGGGCAGCCGCGGAAGACCTGGCGCTGGCATCCGTGCTCGAAGACGGCGTGTCCATCCGCCTGACGGGCGAAGATGTCGAGCGAGGCACGTTCAGTCACCGCCACGCTGTGCTGCACGACGCGGAAACGGGCCGGCGGCACGTGCCGCTGCAGGTGCTGTCGCAGTCGCGTGCGGCGTTCGAGATTCACAACAGCCCGCTCACCGAGAGCGCCACCGTCGGGTTCGAGTTCGGTTACAACGTGCAGGAGCCGGCGCGCCTCGTGATCTGGGAAGCGCAGTACGGCGACTTCATCAACGGCGCGCAAGTCATCATCGACGAGTTCATCACATCGGGCCGCGCGAAGTGGGGACTGACCCCCTCGCTTGTACTGCTGCTGCCGCACGGATACGAAGGCCAGGGACCGGATCATTCGAGCGCCAGGCTCGAGCGATTCCTCGAAGCGGCGGCCGATATCAACCTCCGGGTCGCCAATTGCACGACCTCCGCGCAGTATTTCCATCTGCTGCGGCGGCAAGCGGCGCTGCTCGTCACCGATCCGCTGCCGCTCGTGGTGCTCACGCCAAAGAGTCTGCTGCGCCATCCGATGGTCGCGTCACGGCCGCTCGATCTCGCCGAAGGCCGGTGGCAGCCCTTCCTCATCGATACCGAGCGTCAGGCGCAGGCCGGTGGCGTGCGTCGGCTGCTCCTCTGCAGCGGCAAGGTCTACGTCGATCTGGTATCGAGCGAGCTGCGTGCGACGACGCCGGAGATTGCGATCTGCCGCGTCGAGCAGCTGTATCCATTCGCCTGGAGCGACCTGCAGCAGATTGTGGGCAGCTTTCCGGCCCTCGAAGAAGTGGTCTGGGTACAGGAAGAACCAGAGAACATGGGCGCGTGGACGTTCATCCGTCCGCTGCTCGAAGACGCCTTCGAGGGACGGTGGCCGCTGCGCTACGTGGGGCGTGCGAGAAGCGCGAGCCCGTCCGAGGGGTCGATGGGCTGGCACACGATGAACCAGAAGACGCTGGTCACCGAAGCGTTCGCGCCGGCGCCCGCGACGCGCCAGACGAGTATGGTCCTATCCAAACAGATCTAGACAATGACGAATGCAGACTGATGATTGACGACTAGTCCGCAATTGCTCGTTCGCGCGTCCTGTGCTAATCGTCATTCGTCAATCTGCAATCGTCACTGGTCAGCTCAGCGTCCGGGGTTTCTTCACTCATGGCATCAAACATCGTGGTTCCCCAGCTCGGCGAATCGGTTGTCGAAGCGCGCGTAGCGCGCTGGCTGAAGAAGGTGGGCGACACCGTAGCCGCCGGCGAACCACTCGTCGAGCTCGAGACCGACAAGATCGATCTCGAGGTCGGCGCCGACCAGGCCGGTGTGCTTGCGCGGATCGATCGTCAGGCGGGCGAGGACGTGAAGGTCGGCGAGCTGCTCGCGGTGGTAGACGCGTCCGGCAATGGCGCGAGTGCGTCCACGGCGGCCGCTCCTCCACCAGCACCAGCACCAGCAGCAGCGCTTGCTCCGGCGTCTGCACCAGCTCCGGCCCCAGCGCCCGCTCCCCCCGCAGCCGCCACTCCGGCACCTGCGACAACGTCTGCAGACGATGTCCGCGCGACGGCAACGGCGCGTCGGGTGGCCGATCAGCACGGCGTCGACC
>JBKPMA010000169.1:0-6268 GCA_046731935.1 Acidobacteriota bacterium | reverse complement strand
CTGGCTCGACGCACGCACGGCCACGAGGTCACCTGCGCGCAACGAGTACGACGGGATGTCGACCTTCTTCCCGTTGATCAGGAAGTGCCCGTGGCGCACGAGCTGCCGCGCCTGCGCGCGTGACGTGGCGAGGCCCAGGCGGTGGACGACGTTGTCGAACCGGCGCTCGAGCAGCTGCAGCAGCGTCTCACCGGTGATGCCGCGTGTGCGGTCGGCCGTCTCGAAGTACCGGCGGAACTGATCCTCGAGCACGCCGTAGATGCGCTTGACCTTCTGCTTCTCGCGCAGCTGTACGCCGTAACCGGCCAGCTTCTGCTTCCGCGTCTTTCCATGCTGCCCAGGAGCGAAGTTGCGCTTCTCGATCGCGCACTTGTCGGTGTAGCACCGCTCGCCCTTCAGAAACAGCTTCATGCCCTCGCGACGGCACAGCCGGCACACCGGACCACTGTAACGAGCCATCTAGTTCTGCCTCTCCTAAAAACAGGCTGCGGGCTGCAGGCTTCTGGCTGCAGGCCGCTCTCCATATCGGCTACAGGCCGGCGTCGGGTTCGCCCATGGCGACCGACACAAACGCGATTGGCGGAGTTCGAAGCCCGCAGCCTGTAGTCTGCGGCCCGCCACCTGCTGTTTCTATACGCGCCGCCGCTTTGGCGGCCGGCAGCCGTTGTGGGGAATCGGCGTCACGTCCTTGATCGAGCGGACTTCGATCCCGATCGTCTGGAGCGCGCGGATCGCCGATTCGCGACCCGACCCGGGTCCGGTGACCTTGACCTCGACCGATCGCAGGCCAAGCTGCTTGGCCGCGTTGGCCGCATTGATGGCGGCCTGCGTCGCCGCGAACGGCGTGCCCTTGCGCGATCCCTTAAATCCGATGCCGCCGGCGCTCGACCAGGCGATCACGTTCCCTTCGGTATCGGTGATCGTGACGATCGTGTTGTTGAACGAGGCCTGGATGTGCGCAAACCCGCTGTGCACGACCCGCTTCTCGCCTCGCTTCTTGAAGACCTTCTTGGCCTTCTTTCCCGTTCCCTTTTCAGGAACGGCTGTTGCGTCGGTGGTCTTGGCCATCGGTTATACCGTCTTCTTCTTGGCAATGGCGCCCTTGCGTGGGCCCTTGCGCGTGCGCGCGTTGGTACGTGTGCGCTGACCGCGCACCGGCAGGCTGCGGCGGTGGCGCATGCCGCGATAGCAGCCGATCTCCATCAGGCGCTTGATGTTGAGCGAGATCTCTTTTCGGAGGTCGCCCTCGACACCGCCCTTTTCCTCGATGACGCGGCTGATCTTGCGCACGTCATCCTCGGACAGATCCTTCACCCGGATGTCGCCGCTCACGCCGGCTTCCGTCAGGATCTCGTTCGAGCGGTGACGCCCGATGCCATAGATGTAGGTCAGCCCGATTTCCACCCGCTTGGTGCGCGGGAGATCGACGCCTGCGATACGTGCCATGCTCTTTTGATCCTTGTCGGCTACGGGCTACTGGCTACAGGCTCCGGGCCGGTCTTGCCCAGTCACGGCCTGCAGCCTGCAGTCTGTCGCCTGCAGTCTGTTACTAGCCTTGCCTCTGCTTGTGCTTCTGGTTCGTGCAGATGACGCGCACCACGCCGCGGCGGCGCACGACCTTGCACTTGTCACAAATCCGCTTTACCGATGCTCTGACTTTCATCGCTCACTCCGAGAGTCTCTCGACGATCCGTCCGCGCGTCAGGTCCTTGGGCGAGAGCGCAACCAGGACCCGGTCGCCTACGAGGATGCGCACGAAATTGCCGCGACGCGTCCCTGCGATGTGCGCCACTACCTGGTGGCCACTGTCGAGCGTCACCCGGTAGAGCGCGCTCGGCAGCTGCGCCGAGACGACGCCGGGCAATTCGCTCGCCGCGGGCCCACCCGCCACGTCTCTATCCCCGGCGCCCGCGAACGGCCGCGCCCGCCTCCCAGTACCCGTCAGCTCCGGCCACGATCGCACCACCCGGCGCCGTGAGCACCAGCGGGCCGTCGGCCGTGACCGCCACGGTGTGCTCGAAGTGCGCCGACAGCAGCCCGTCGCGCGTGACCGCCGTCCACCCGTCCTGCAACAGCCGCACGGCTGGTTTGCCCATGTTCACCATGGGTTCGATCGCCAGCACCATCCCCTCGGTCAGCCGCGGGCCGCTCCCGGGCTTGCCGTAGTTGGGGATCTGCGGCTCCTCGTGCAGCGACGCGCCGATCCCGTGGCCGACGAATTCGCGCACGACCGAGAACCCCTGCTGCTCCACGTGCGCCTGCACCGCGTGACCGATGTCCGAGACGCGGCCGCCGACTCGCACTGTCGCGATGCCGCGATGCAGCGACTCCTCGGTCACCCGCAACAGATCGGCCGCACGCTCCGACACGCGCCCGACCGGCACCGTCACGGCGGAATCGCCGAAGAACCCATCGAGCAGCACGCCCAGATCGATCGAGACGACGTCGCCCTCGACGAGCTCACGGCGCGACGGAATCCCGTGCACGACCTCTTCGTTCACAGACGCGCAAATCGTCGCCGGGTACCCGTGATACCCCTTGAACGCCGGCTCTGCACCGCCTGCCCGCACGCGCGCTTCCGCGTGCCGATCCAACTCCGCCGTCGTCACGCCCGGCTTCACGCGGGCGCGGAGATCGGCAAGCACTTCTGCCACGAGCGCGCTGGCCCGCTTCATCCGATCGAGCTCTGCCGGCGACTTGCAGATAATCACGGCCTGGCCCGATTCCCATCCGAGGACGCCGTGGTGACCGTCTCGATATGCGAGCGGAGCACCGCGGTCACCGCGTCCGGCGTCTGCAGCCCATCGATGGACGCAAACGTCGGGTACTGCTGGTAGTACGCCACCAGCGGCTTGGTCCGCTCGGCAAACACGCGCTGCCGTTCCACGACGATGGCCGCGTTGTCGTCCTCCCGCGCCAGCAGAACGCCCCCGCATCGCGGGCACTGCTGCGTGGACGGCGATCCCAGCCCCACGGCCGGCGGACCGAACGTCGCCCCGCAGTCGTGACACACGCGGCGCAGCGTCAGCCGCCGCACCAGCTCGGGCTCTGGCACCACCACAACGATCGGGACAATCGGTCCGCGGCCGTCCATCATCTGGTCGAGCGCCTGCGCCTGCACTACCGTGCGCGGGAAGCCGTCGAGCACGTATCCACGCCGCGCGTCGTCCTGTGCGAGCCGATCCTTGACGACGTGAATCATCAGGTCGTCGGCCACGAGACGGCCCGCCGCAATGGTCTCGTGGACGTCGCGGCCGAACGAGCTGTCCTTCTGTATCGCCTCCCGAAGGATGTCGCCGGTCGAGATCCGCGGGATCCCGTACAGCCGGCACAGCCGCTCCGCTTGCGTGCCCTTCCCCGCGCCGGGGGGGCCAATCAATACGACGTTCAACGGCATCCCGTATCCACGTCCGTCGGTCCTGCGCGAATCCGACCGGTCCATGCGGACCGATCAGCCCCTGCGCCCCCTGATCCGCGTCTTCTTCATGAAGCCATCGTAGTGCCGCATGATGAGCTGCGATTCCACCTGCTGCACCGTGTCCATCGCGACGCCGACGATGATGAGCAGCGACGTGCCGCCGAAGTAGAACGTCACGTTCATGCCCTGCGTGATGAACTGCGGCAGCACCGAGTCGAGCCACTCACCGATGATCGGGATCGGCGCGACCTTGAAGCCGGTGATCAGGAACTCCGGCAGCATGGCCACGAGCGCCAGGTAAATCGCCCCTGCCAGCGTGATCCTCGTCAGGATCGTGTCGATGTACTCCGCCGTCCGCTTGCCGGGACGGATCCCCGGAATGAACCCGCCGTACTTCCGCATGTTCTCGGCCACGTCATCGGGGTTGAAGATGATGGCCGTGTAGAAGTACGCGAAGAAAATAATCAGCGAGACATAGAGCAGGTTGTAGAGCGGCATACCCCAGCCGAGCTGGTCTGCCACTCGCCGCACGATCGTCCCGGACGCGAACATCCCCGCCAGCGTGGCGGGAAACGCCAGCAGCGACGACGCGAAGATCACGGGGATGACGCCGCCCGTGTTCACCTTCAGCGGGATGTGCGTGCTCGATCCGCCGTACATCCGGCGGCCGACGAGCCGCTTGGCGTACTGCACCGTCACGCGCCGCTGGCCGCGCTCCATGAAGATGATCGCGGCTACCACGACGACCATCATCACGATCAGCAGCAACAGGCGGATGAGTCCCATCTGCCCGGTGCGGAGCTGATCGATCGTCGTCAGCACGGCGCGCGGCAGGCCCACCACGATGCCGGCGTAGATGATGAGCGACATCCCGTTGCCGATGCCACGCTCGGTGATCTGCTCGCCCAGCCACATGACGAAGCACGTGCCCGTCGTCAGGGTGAGCACGGTCATGAGGCGGAAGCCCCAGCCGATGCTGTAGACGAGCGGCAGACCGCCGGCGACGCTGGTCTGTCGCTCCAGGAAGATCGCGATGCCGAAGGCCTGCACGACCGCCAGCAGGATGGTGCCGTAGCGGGTGTACTGGGTGATCTTTTTCCGCCCCAGCTCGCCTTCCTTCGACAGCCGCTCGAGGTACGGCCAGACGACGGTCAACAGCTGCAGGATGATCGACGCGCTGATGTAAGGCATGATGCCCAGCGCGAAAATCGTGACCCTGGAGAGGTTGCCGCCAGAGAACAAATCGTACAGGCCGAACATCGTGTTCTTCGCCTGGTCGGCCAGCAGCGCCAGGGCTTCGATATTCACGCCCGGCGTTGGAATCTGGTGTCCCACGCGATAGACCGCGAGCAGCCCGAGGGTGAACAGCACCCGGTTCCGGAGCTCCGCGACGGAGAAGATGTTCCGCAGACTCTCGAGCATAGGGGACCCGGCTTACTCGGCGGCCTTGGCTTCCGTCGACAGCACATCGGCCGTGCCGCCTGCCGCCTGAATTTTCTCCTGCGCCTTGCCGCTGAACTTGTGCGCCCGCACCGTCAGCGCCTTGCTGATGTCGCCGCGCGCGAGCACCTTGATCCGTCCGTTCGCTCGCACCAGACCCTGCTCACGGAGCAGTTCCGGCGTGACCACGGTTCCCGCCTCGAACGTCTCGGCGAGATCATCGAGATTCACCACGACGTACTCGATGCGGAACAGGTTGTGGAAGCCACGCTTCGGGACGCGCCGGTGGAGCGGCATCTGGCCGCCCTCGAACCCGCGCTTGAACTTGAACCCGGACCGCGACTGCGCACCCTTGTGTCCACGGCCCGCGGTCTTGCCGTTCCCGCTGCCCTGGCCGCGCCCGACGCGCTTGCGCGAAAAGGTGGAGCCCTCTGCCGGCTTGAGATTGTTCAGAGCCATATCGTTTCAGTCTTCAGTCTTCGGTCTACGGTCTTCAGTCTACGGTCTGCGGTCTACAGTCTTCGGTCTACGGTCTACGGTCTTTTTGATTGCGCAATCCGCATTCCGCAATCCGCATCGCCTAAGTGGTTTCCACCTCGACGAGGTGCCGCACTTTGTGCACCATGCCGCGCACAGCCGGCGTATCGCCCAGCGTGACGGAGTGGCGGATCCGGCGCAGGCCGAGTCCGGTCACGACGGCCTTCTGATGCTTGTCGAAGCCGATCGGGCTCTTGAGGAGCGTGATCTTCAGCGTCTTCTGCTGCTCTGCCATGATCGTTCCTGCCGTAGCGGCCTATGCCGTGGTGAGGGCCAAATCCTCGAGCGTCTTGCCGCGCAGCCGCGCGACCATGACGGGGTCCTTCAAATCCGCCAGCCCGGCAAACGTGGCACGCACGACGTTGTGCGGGTTCGCCGATCCGAGCGACTTGGTCAGGATGTTCGTAATCCCCGCCGATTCGACCACGGCCCGGACAGCGCCTCCGGCGATGATCCCGGTGCCCTCGGGCGCAGGTTTCAGGAGCACGCTGCCCGCGCCAAACGTCCCCACGATGGGGTGCGGCACGGTCGAGCCCTGAAGCGGCACCCGAATCAGGCCCTTCTTCGCGGCCTCGATCCCCTTCTTGATCGCGGAGGGGACTTCTTTCGCCTTGCCCACGCCGAAGCCGACGACGCCGTGGCCGTCGCCGACCACGACCAGTGCGCTGAAGCTGAGGTTCTTGCCGCCCTTGACGACCTTGGTGACACGGTTGATCGAGACGACCGTGTCCTTGAGATCGAGCTGCGACGGATCGATGCGTTCGCGCGTTCTCATGTGCCTAGAACTCCAGCCCGGCCGAACGCGCTGCGTCGGCCACGGCCTTGATGCGGCCGTGATAAAGGAACCCGTTGCGATCGAACACCACGCGCGTG